>NZ_JALMFZ010000002.1:0-75731 GCF_050447505.1 Campylobacter concisus
ACTAAGGATAGGTAAGGTTACGCCATAAAGAGATCTATTACTTTGATGCTCGACCATCTTGTAGGTTAATTTACTAAGCTCATAGAATAAAAAGCATCCGTTTGCCTTTTTAAGCGCAGCCTTTGGGTCACTTAGATCAACTATGCTTAGTATAAAAAGAAATATTTGTTTTAGTAAAAACTCTCCGCTTTCTTTATTTAACTCGCTCAAATTCTTATCTAACTCTATAAAACACTCTTCAATGCTTTTTTCAAATTTAGCTCCATCTAGCCCCTCGCTAGATATCAAAGAGCTAGCATCACTTAGTAGATCATTTTTTAAGGTATTTAGGCACTCTTTTACGATATCTTTGGCGTCATCATAGTTGGATACTATGACCTCAAACATATCATAAAAGCTTATAGCTTCTGTCTTTGTTTCACCCATGCTTTTTAGCAAATTTCTCTCGTGCTCATCCTGAGCAGCTTCAAGTTCAGCTTTATATCTTGCTTTACTTTTTATGGGGCTTATCTTCTCTTTTAAATTTGCAAAAAACTTGTCAACCGCACTCTTTTTATGAACAATCTTTACTGGTATATCTCTATATTCAAATTCTCTTATTCTATTTAGCTTGCTATCAGTAAAGCTCTCTTTATTTATATAAAAGTCAGATACGATCGATACATCTTTTTTATCTCTCTTCTTAGAAAATATTAGATTAGATATGATCTCATTAGCTATGCCGTTAGAGTACGATGTGAGTGAATTTAGGCTAGACGTATAAAGCGTCACACTCTTTGCATCAGCCATATACTCTTTTATCTTTTTTAATGTCTCTTCACAAGAGTAGGTTATATTTATTTCGTTGTTTTGCATATTAAGCCACCACTACTGTTTTTGATATTTTATTGTGATTGTATTTATAATATTATTAATTTATTACTGGTTAAGGAAAAGTAGGAAATGTTTAATACTTGGGCTTATATTTTTTAGTTTGCCAAGTTAGCTAGATAAAGCCATCTAAATTTATATCATAATTATGCTATAATCATGTCATATTATTAAAAGGAAATAACATATGCCTCAAATAGTACCTATAAAAGAGCTTAGAAACACAAATGAAATTTCACAGCTATGCAATAGCAAGGATGAACCAATATTTGTAACTAAAAATGGCTATGGAGACTTGGTTGTGATGAGCATAAAGACATATGATAAGCTAGTAGCCACAGCCGATATAGATAGCGCCATCGCATCATCTGAAGCTAAGATAACAGTAGATACAAAGATGCTAGAAGCAAAAGACGTTTTTGCTAGTTTAAAAGATAAGTATCTTGAGTAAGTATAAAATCCTTGTCTCACCACAAGCTTATGAAGAGCTTGAAGAGATTTATAAATATATCGCACTATCTTTGCTCTCGTCAGGTGCTGCAAACTCTACGCTAGAGGCTATCAAAAACACTATCCTTAGTCTAGATGAGATGCCAAATCGTGGTGCTATTAGAAAAGTTGGCAGATATGCCAATATGGGCTATAGACAGCTATTTGTTAAAAACTACACGGTGATTTATAGGGTAAATGAAAAAGATAAGGCTGTTATAATCATCACTATTAGATATACACCAAGTGCTTTTTAGACATACAACTTCAATAATATCTTTCTAGAGAAATATCCACCAATCTAGCACTCTTTTTTTGTGAAAATATACATAAACATCTTTTAAAATTCCAGCCGATGAGAAGTCACCGAAAGACAACTTTAGTCTAGATGAACTAAAAATAGTTCTTGATACAAAAAGGCTTGATCTACGAAACTATATGATGTTTGCTCTTCATACTGGGCTAAGGCTTAATGAAATTTGGCAACTTGATAGCAAAAGCATAGGCAAAGAAGATGGTATAAAATTTATAAATGTTAAGACTGCCAAGCAAAAAGGAGGCGTTAGCAAATATAGACAAATTCCGCTACATAAGAATATTGAGCATTTGGCTGACTTAAAGTGGTTAGAGCAAATCAAGAAAGGAAAAGAGAGTAGTGATTATTTTGGAAAGCGCCTAAATAGACACATTCATAAATCTATCCCAAGTGCAAATGTTAGTTTTCACAGACTACGTGGCAATTTCGCAAAAGCCATTAAAGACTATTGTTTGGAAAATTCTCTAGCAGATCTTACTTCCGTTCTTTTGGGTCATAGCATAGACCTAGCAACTGATACATATGCAAAAGGAGTGCCCTTGAAGGCTAAAAAAGAGGCATTAAAGGGGCTCGAAATCTTTAATTTTTTGATTTTTAGCGCTAGCAAAAATTTTTTATCGCAAAAGATATAATTACTAGTATAAAAATTTTAAAAAAGGATTTTTTATGACAAAATATATTAAACAGCAACTTGAAGTTGATGATTTCAATGAATTAAATCATCTAGGAACAAAGTTTTATTATCAAGACAAGATAGAAGAACTATCTGATGATATAAAATATTGTCTCACAAAGGGATATGGGAGAGCCACAAGTGATAAGAATAAAGATTACTGGCTAAAAATATGCTTTAATCTTTTTGGTCTATTTCCATACTCTGTCCATTTGCCTGGAGCTAAAAAGCTTGATAAGATAATAGATGAGCGACTTAGTGCCTTAAAATTCAAGACCGATACTACCCAAAGACTTGCCGTCCCGATAGATGATGATCTGCCTGTAGAGGAGTTAATAAATAGTTTTTGTCCAGCTGCACCAGAGAAAAAACCAGCCCATAAGAAAAAGAATGCTAAAGAAATTCCTAGTGGCAATACAGTAGAGGTAAAAGATGGGCTTATTGCTTTTATACCACATTATATCGTGTCAGAGATATTAAACTATAAAGAAAAGAAAAAGAAAACCAAAATAAAGCCAATCAAACCTAACAAAGATTCACTAAATATAGCAACGATAGAAGATTTAGTTGAAAACTATTTAGAAAGTGTTGGATCAAGACAAAAGTTTAGCGAAAGCACAAAAAAAGAATACAGATTTGCATCAAAACTACTTCAAGAATTTCTTGATAGTAAAAGCATTGGGATAAATGATATAAATTTAATTGTAGCTGAAAAATTTCAAGGTAGTCTTTTAAATTCTAAAGATGGAACACAGAAACGTGGCGAAAAAAGAGTGAATAAGCAAGCATATAATTGTGTCATTATAGATACAGCAAAAGGCAAATACAGTAGCGAATCCAAAAGAGTAATTGTCCTACATGAAAATATCAAAGACTTACATAATTATAAATGGGTTAAAGCCATAAAAGAACAATACCCTACAATAAAGTCTTTTAATAAAAAAGCCAATGGCTGCATAAGAAAAGTTATAAGTGATAAAAAAGTTAGTGATCATCGCTTGAGAGGCAACTTTGCTAAGAAATTAGTAGAATACGATCATATAAACAACATAAGTGACTCCATTGTAAATGTTGCAGATGAATTAGGCCACAATACAAATAAAAACAATAGAAAGAATCTTGAACAATATAACGACCAAGTTAGGGGAATGTTGGGTTACAATCTCTCCGACGCTCTTGACATATACGCCCAGTCTAAACTTTTGAAAACTAAACTAAGAGACATAAAAGCATTTGATGAATATTCAGGTATTTTCAAATACTTAGATATACCAAGTAATAAAATACCACACATTAAATCAAATAAAAATAATAAAAATAATAAAAAGGACAAAAAATGATAATAATTCATAACAATGAACTTTTGTTCAGACCTGCTTACTCAGACGAACTTTATATATTTGATGATCCGTTTGAGACTGTTAATGATTGGCTTGATGCGATGATCATGGGCTTAAAACAAGAATGCCCTTTTGTTTTAAGCGGTTCATCTCTTGGCGAATTTACTACAGAAACGAGTGATTTCACAATAGGTGGCGAACAAGGCGAGGCATTGACTTACCAAAATGTATTAGATTTTTGTAAAGAGCTATACGATGAAGTCTTTAAGATCAGGGGCAAGCTAGTTGGGCTCTTTTGTCAGTCCATAGGCTGCACAGACAAAGAGGAATTTGACGAAATTTATCAAAAATTCAATAAAAAACTTGATGAGTTTAAAAAAATTCTAGACAAGTTTAAAATACCACAAGGTTTAGATATGCAATATGGCTTCAAGCAGTCCATGCCTTCTTATATTTATTAAAGCTATGCTTATTTTTAAGAATGAGCTTAGTAAAAGTTAAATAGAATTATTCACTTTGAATAGTTCTATTCTTTAAAAATAAAAAAGGAATGTAGTATGGAGACTAAATTTTGTCCATTTTGTGGTGAGACAATTAACAAAGATGCTATTAAATGCAGATTTTGTGGTAGCTTCTTAAATGAGGAAGCCAAAAACCAAGCAAGAGAACAAATGAATAGCCAAAAAAATATGGCGAATAATTTCCCATATCAAAACCAAGCAAATAGTAATGAAATCCCGCTTGGTTTTATAAGAACATGGGATGGAGAAGTAATCCTAAAGCCACAAGGCTTCAACTTTTGGGCATTTATATTTGGGCCTCTATACTATACTGGATATGATAACCTGCTATATATATCTCTAGCAACTATATCAACAGTTTTATTATACTTCTTGATTAGTATAGGCATAAAAAATGATAGTATGGAAATGATTAATATTGTTTATGTGGTTTATTCAATCGGTTTGACCGTGGCACAAATCATAGCGGGTGCAATAGCAAATAAGGTTCTTCCAGTAAAAACAGTTAAATTTAATTATGGCTGGGCAATTGGTGCATTTTTAGTATTGCTTATTGCACAATTGATATCTCTAAGACTATTTTTTTAGTAGGATTTGGGCATGAATAACAATCTAGTCAAATGTCCCTTTTGTGCTGAAGAAATAGAAAAGGACTTGGAGTTTTGTCCTATCTGCGACACACAGCTAAAAACGCAGTGCCCTTTTTGCAAAGAAGAAGTAAAGACAAATGCTACCAAGTGCAGATTTTGTGGTGAAACCTTGCACTTTATGCCAAAAACCAAGAAAGAGATCATTAAAGAGCAAGAAGAGAGTGAAAGAAAAAGGCTGCGAAAGTTAGAAGAAGAAGCAAGAGAGAAGCAGCTAAGAAAAGAAAAAGAAGAAGAGGCAATTCGCTTGAGAGAGCAAAGACAGCGTGAATTAGAAGAAGCTAGACTTGCCGAAGAAGCCAAAAAAAGAGAAAACAAAGAGCAACTAAAAAAGCATATAAAAAACTATAAATTTATATATGCTATATCTATTTTTATACTTGCTGTAGCGGTAGCTTCTGCATTTATATTCTTAGGAAATCCAAGTAGATATGAAATTTATAGCCTAGAAAATGAATGCGAAAATCAAAATGGTGATAGTTGTATGAAGTTGGCATACTTTTATGAAAAGGAACATGACACTGCAGCAAAGCTGTATGCAGACAAAGCGATAAGTCTTCTAAAAGAGAAGTGCAAATCTGACTCTAAAGCCTGCTATCAACTAGGCCTGCTTTATGAACATGGCGACTATCAAACTAGTAGTTTTACTTTAGAGAAGATAAAAAATATAGATTATAAAGAGGCTTATGAATATTACAAAACATCTTGCAAATCAGATAATACGCAAGCTTGCGATAAGCAAAAAGCACTTGAAGACGATGCAAAAATTGCTTGCGAGATAGGGATAAGCGATGGCTGCATAAAACTGGCTAAAGATTATGAACAAAAAAACGACCTAGAGCATGCAAATGAGATCTATACAAAGCTATGCAACAATAACAACAAAGAAGCTTGCAAGGCTTTAGCTGGCAATCTACTAAAAGGTAATCCCTCTGAAAAAAATATAAAAGTAGCTTATGAGATATATAAAAAAGTTGATGCCTCTAAAGCAAATACAGTTTTTAACGGCGAACATGGATGCCTTCTAAACAATAGTCTTGCTTGCTTTGAATTGGGATTAGAATATAGCAACAAGGGTGATTACAAGAAAGCGAATGAATATTATGAAATGGGGTGTAATTTAGGAAATGGCGAATCTTGCACTAACTTAGGCGTTAATTACCAAATGGGAAAAGGAGTCTCAATGGATATAGACAAAGCAAAAGAGTTTTACCAAAAAGCTTGTGATATTAAAGATGGTTTTGCTTGCCAAAACCTAGCTTTTGTATATTATATAGTTGAAGAAAAGATAGATAGTGCTGCTATAAATTTTGAAAAAGCTTGTAATCTTGGTATGGCTAAATCTTGTGGGTATGCAAGCGAACTTTTTAAGGATGACGCAAACATCTTTAAGGATCTAAAAAAAGCTATCGAATTTGCTAAAAAAGGGTGCGATCTAAAAGATGGCAAGAGCTGCTTTATCCTTGGTGCTGGATACGGAGAAGGCGATGGTATAAAAAAGGATCTTAAAGAAGCTAATAAATACTATCAAAAAGCTTGCGATCTAAATAACGATGCTGAAGGATGTGCAAGTCTTGGTTATAACTATAAATATGGCTATGGGATAACTAAAGATCTAACTTTGGCTAATAAATATAATCAAAAAGCTTGTGACGCAGGAAGTGGTAGAGGTTGTAACTATCTTGGTGTAAATTATAGAGATGGTGCTGGCTTTGAAAAAAATATGCAAAACGCATACTCTTACTTCAAAAAATCTTGTTATGACTACAACTATGCTAGGGGATGCACAAATTTAGGCGAAATATTATGCATATATGGCAATTATACCAATGCAAAACAAGAAGCACAAGACGCGCTAAATAAAGCATACTATAAACTAGGCGACAAAAAAGCACTAGATATACTTAATCAATATTTTAGCAACTAAACACTCATGGGAAGCTCTCCCATGAGTAAATTTACATCTTATAAAATCTCCCAGAGCTCTTTATCTTCGTCACTTGCTTCGTTTGCTTCTTGAACTAAAGCATTTAGCTTTTTAAGCAGTGCATCAAGTTTTTGATTTAGCACTGGCACTTCAGACTTCTTTTTTGTCACTATGTCTTGTTTTATGAGCAAAGAGCGCCTTTTAAATAGCTGCTCGTTATATACTAAAATTTCATTATCCCCAAGAGCTACATTAGTAAAACTACTACCGATACCAAGCTCTTTTTGATAGCTTAACTCAGCCTTTAATAGGTCATTTTCATCTATAAATATAGGCGAAGCTTTATAAATTTTACCATCGTGGTAATACTCAAATTTTTTTAACTTGCTAAAGTCTTTATCCTCTCCGCTGGCGTATTGTCTGACCGAGTTTTTAAAGAAGTATTGATTGGTTAAATTTCCCACCAGCTCTTTATATCTTGAGTCACTACCAAGGCTACTTTTTAGCACATCTTCGTTTTGAAAGGCGAGTATGAGCTCAACCCTAGCCTCTCTTAGCACGTCAGCGTGTAGGTCCGTTGAGGGATTTAGCACACGCTGCGCCTCGTCTATAAAGATACTAACTGGCACCTTCTCTTCGTTTGCTATGCGTTGCGCCATATTTGAAAGGGTGGAATTTAGCATAAGCTCTACCGCACTATCCTTTAGCCCTTGAGAATTTACAACAACTATCTTTCCTTCATTTAGTAGCTTACTTATGCTATTGCCATGATAGTTTAGCATCTCATCGTCAGCTATGCTTTGCAAGGCAAAAAGCATAAATGTGTAGTTTGAGAAAAGCCTTGCTTTTTGTGACTCTTCATCATTTCTTACACCTTCATACTCCTTAAAAGCTTGTATGAAATTTTCAGATTTTTCATTAAACTCGCCTAATGCCCAAATTTTCTCATTTAAAGAGCTAGCCAAATGTCTTCTTTTGCTTATACCTTTTGCAAATGCTGTGTCGCTTTTTACATGATCATCTACCAGTTTAACTAAGGCATAAAATTTTTTAAAGTCGCCTAGCTGCTGGGTTGATTTGCATAAATTTGCAAAGCTTGGCTTTATATCTTTCGCTCTATTTTCTATATATGGGGTGCAAAAACCTTGCTCCGTAAGGTCACATATCGCCTTCATCATTGAAAGGGACTTTGTAGCGATATTTGCCGCTAAATTTCCCCAAAATGGATCACGCTTTGTGCCAAATGTCTTTTGAAAGAAATTCATCAATAAGCTCTCACTTGCATCATCCATTATGTTTATTTTGTTTCCCCATGGCACGTTTATCATTACTACATCTTTTAGCCTGCCATGCTTCTTGGCTAGAAATTTAACCTTTTTATGCTCAACTCCTTTGTAGTCAAAGACAAGCATCCCATGCCCTACTTTTATACGCTCATCCATCGCTGGCAGGATCGCTGAAGTGGTCTTGCCACAACCTGTTTGCCCCGTTATCATCGCATGCGTAAAGCTAATAGGTATGCTAAGAGCGTTTGAAGTAGCGACTTGGGCTACACCTTTTGTATTATTAATTAGTGAAAAAACTGACATATTATTCTCCTTTATTAGTTGGTATTATTTCATTGGCTAGGCCATAAGCAATAGCTGATGATGCGTCTATATAGCAGTCCCTATCGGTGAGCTGCTCTATCTTTGCTATTTTTAGGTTGCTATTAGTCTTTATCATCTCATTGACTTTTGATTTGATTTTTAAAATTTGATTTGCGATCAGCTCTATGTCGCTTGCCTGACCTGATGCACCGCCAAGAGGCTGATGAAGCATGAGGCTTGAGTTTGGCAGCATATAGCGCTTATCTCCGTTTAAAAATATGAGTGCAGACATAGAGGCAGCTAGCCCCACGCAAAATGTATTGATTGGTGATTTTATGGTCTTCATAAAGTCGATTAGTCCAAAGCCATCATATATCGAGCCTCCAGGGCCGCTTATATATATGTTTATGTCGCTTTGATCTACGCTGTCAAGATACAAAAGCGTCTTTTGTGTAGTTAGGCAAATTTCTTGATCGATCTGCCCATATAAAAAGATATTTCTATCAGCTAGCAAGCTCATGTGAATGTCGGCGAAATTTAACTTGTCAAACTCTGCCATCTTCTCTCCTTGTTTTGATTTTTGTGAGAGAAGTTTAAGATAGTAGATGAGTCTTTAAATTCCACCTATTGCTTCTAGAGCCGGTGGCTTGGTCGTTTATAAAAGCTCTATATCGTCTATGTGATGTCCCAAAGCAGGAGATCTTTTTTCATCAATGAATAAATTTAAGCTCTTACCAAGGAGATCTTCAAAGTAAATTTTAGCTATCTCTTTAGAGTTTTTATATTTAAAAGGAGTATGCACGGCAATATATAGTCCGTAGATATCATCAATAAGCCACTGCCTTGCGTATCTATCTTTGTTTATTTCAAAATTTTTGTGAGAAAGATCATTTTTTAGATTATCTAGCTCCTTTTTAAATTTGCTTAATACAAAGATATTTTCATCTTTAAGGGATTTATATATAAGCTCAGGGTCTAAAAGCGAGCTATCATCTAAAGATTTTAAACGCTTTTTAGTGAGGGTGGTTTTTATTTTTATCACATTTTGCTTTATCTTCCAAATTTCATCATAAATTTGATCAAAGTTACCAAAAAATGCGGGTGAGAATATAATCAAGGCATCATCTTCTCTAAAACTTATATATCTATCTTTAAAAATTTCAAACTCAAAAATTTCAGATCCCATATTGCTAAAAACTAGCTCTTGGTTATCTCTATCTAGCCCCATCACAAAGCCTCTTTTTATGATCAAAACATTCATGGATTTTAAAAATCTCTGAACTTTTGCCTCTTCATAAACATAGCTTAAAAGATAAAGCGTCATATCATCTGGCTGACTACTTGAAAAGTCTTTGTATTCGCAATCCCAAAGGTAATTTCCTGGTCTTAAACACATCATTATAAAAGCAGCGTCTTGCATATATGCAAATTTTTTATCATCGCCTATTGATCTACTTTTTAGAGATTTTACATGCTTTTCTAGGTATTCATTTGGAGCTAGGATGTAACTATTTTTATCGTTTATATGCTGTTTTTGGCTCGGTACTAAATTTTGATCTAGCTTTATAAGTGCATACTCTTCACATACTTTTTTTAGCTTTATATTTATTTGCCTTCTTTTGCTGTCTATTTTTTCATCAAAATTTTTGATGTAACCACGAAGTCTTGGCACATTTACTATTAGACCTTCGTCTTTGCCGCAAACTTTGCAAACTTCATCCATAAATTTTTCAGTCTGCTTATCTCTTTCTTTATTAACCAACTTTTTAAGTATAGGCAGATCATTTTCTTTACTAAAATCATAAAATTTACCAACAAAAAGAGAGAGCGCATATGTATTTACAATAGAGTTTAAAATAGGTGTTTGATGTATTTCTAGGTTATTATTTGGTTTCTTTTTACTTCTACCATTAAAAAGTTTATATTCGACCTCGAATGACATATTTTATCCTTGTAGTTTTTAATAGACCTATAGTATTTCAATAGACTACATCCACCAAAATTCTACCTATATTTTTATTAGTTTTCCAAAAAACAAAGCAAAAATATTGCTGAAATGATAAGTCTCATAGCCGTCTGTTCTATTTTGAAGCACATAGGTTGATTGAACACCTGTATCTATAGTATATTTGAAATTGCTAGTAGCACCTCTTTCCAATCCATATACCATACTAGCAAAAAAGCATATAATAAATAATGCCTTTTTCTATAAGTAAAAATTTGCAAGTATATTATTCATTACGAACTTTATTTAATATAAAATTTATTCTAACTACATAGTTTCTAGGTATGGTTGTCTTTATGGCGAGTAGAAGGTGGTTATAAAAGAGAAATATCTCTCATATGTCTTAGCGTTTGCTCTTTGTTTTTCTCTAGAATTTCTATTAGCCTTGATAAGAGTGGTTCTGAAGCATATTGACAAAGATCTATGATACGACTTATGTTTTGTAAATTTTCATATTCTTTATCATTGTAATTACATTTATTGACAATATCTTTTAAAAAGCTTGAGATATTAAGGTCGTCTATGAAAAGTTCTTGCTCGCTTACTTCAAGGGCTTTTGCTATATAAGGTATAAGCTCGGCCTTGATCTCTCTATTTCCATTGAGATAGTTATATATAGATGGCAGAGACGGCACTTCGCCTGTGCTTTTTAGCCTAGGTTCAAGATCTATAAATTTTTGGACAAAGTCCTTTTTCTTTAACTTTTTACTTCTTAGGATCGCATTTATTCTTTCATAAATTTGCATTTTACACTCTTTGAAATTGCTCTAAATTTAAGAAGTATAGTTGATAAAAAAATACTATATGAATTAAGTATTCAATAAGAATAATTCTAATAAGATTATCCGTATAGTAAATTTATTCTTAATAGTGATAGTTTTTATGAACCAACATACGTAATCAAGTTAATAGGTCTAATTTCAAGAAAAACAAGAAAGGATAAAGATGAAAAAGATAGCTTTTATGTTTGCTCTTTTGCTGTGTTGTGGCTCTGCGTTTGCGTTTGACCCAGTTGTGGGCGATATAACTACTGGATTTAGCAGAGATGACCGTTTGGGAGTTGTCAAAGACGATATATATAAACTGATGTGGCAAGATGGTGATTTGTCGCCACATGAGATGACTCACGACGAAGCCGTTCACTACTGCGAAAATTTAAATTCTGCTGGCTTTAATGACTGGCGTTTGCCTACGATAAAAGAGCTTTTAAGCATCACGGATGATACTAGATTTGAGCCTGCTATAAACAAAGCTTTTAAAAACGTCGCATACGAGACGACGGACCATAGAGGCGAGAGATGGTACTGGAGCCAAACTAAAAGTGCCGGCGCCTCGTCTAGTGTGTGGGTCGTGAATTCCAATGATGGCTTCGTTGGCTGGCGCGACGTTTCCTCTCGCCGCTTCGTGCGGTGCGTCCGGGACTATTGATTTTTGAAAATTTAGATAAAGGAAAAAGTATGAAAAGATATATAGCCGCTTCTTTGCTGCTTTGCGGTTTACTTCACGCAGAAGCTCTAAGCCCTACGTGCTACCGAGATAACGATAAAAACGTAGTGATATGTAACGACAAAAAGCTAGGAAGACTAATGTGGCAGGATGAAAAGCAAGGCTTTAAAGTAACGTGGGATGAGGCGCAAAAGTACTGCAAAACATTAAGCCTAGCCGGATACAAAGACTGGAGGCTACCAACAAAAGTGGAGCTACTAAGTATAGCGGATCATAGTAGGTATAACCCCGCTCTAAATACCGCTTTTAAATACATAGCAGACCCTAAATATTCAGATTACTGGAGCCAAACTAAATACGCCGTCAACTCGTCTTATCCGTGGTTCGTGGGTTTCAGTCTTGGCTACGCTGGCTTGAACTGCGTTTATTGTCGCCCCTTCGTGCGGTGTGTCCGACAGTATTGATTTTTGAAAGGATTTGAAAGAGTTGCGATATAAAAATTTGTCTATATTTAGAGCTTCTATGAGATTTTGCGTCTATTTAGAAAACAGTGTGATGAAAAACTTATAAATTTAAAAAGCTTCGTTTCTAACTCATATAAAATGGGCTAAGTAAAAGGTGGCTTTGATAAATGAAAGTCTGGAAAATATCCAAGCGATATATAACTTTAAAAAGTAAAGGAAGATGGATGAAAAAATACATAATTATATCTTTGCTGCTTTGCGGACTGCTTCACGCAGAGGAGTTAAGCACTGCGTGCTACCGAGATAACGATAAAAACGTAGTGATATGTAGCGAAAAGAAACTGGGAAGACTAATGTGGCAGGATGAAAAACAAAGCTTTCAAGGAACGTGGGAGCAGGCGCAAGAATACTGCAAGATAGTAAACCTAGCCGGATACAGAGACTGGAGGCTGCCGACCGAGACAGAGCTGCTAAGTATAACGGAAAGATCCAACCCCACTCTAAATACCATTTTTAAATACATAGCAGACTCCCCATGGTACTGGAGCTCTAACTATAACGCCAACTCGTCTAGTGCGATAATTATGCGTTTCTGGGACGGCATCTCTGGCTGGGAAAACGTTTCTCGTCGCTTCTACGTGCGGTGCGTCCGACAGGATTGATTTTTAAAATTTCTTTTTTAAGAATTTTAGACTTAATGGAGGCGCTTTGAAAAGCCTTTTGCTCCCTTTACGGGAGCTTTTTAAATTTTGGAGAATGAAATGACAAATTTTACGGCAGAACAGATAATAAAAATAAACGAAATTTTTAGCAGAGTTGTCGACTGCAAGGGAAATTTGAAAGTGTTTGGAGGCTTTCATTGGGACGAGCAAAGCAAAAGATATGAGTCAAACACCAAAGATGAACAGACCGTTATACTTTATGGCAATAAAACGGATAAAAATATAAAAACCTTTAATCAAACTAGCGATAATACCCTGGAAAACAAATTTTCATATTACTATAAGCATACAAATGATCAAAATTTTAATTCAAATGTCGTATTTGGGCTTTGCAGTAAAAGCAACATAGCTGATTTTAACCAAGAAAAAAACAAAGGTCTTATTGAGCATAATTTTAAAATAAATGACATTTCAAATGACGACAATATAAATACACAATTTTCTATACTGCTTTATAGGTTTAAGTCTCTTCAAAAAAACGATTTTGAAATTTTATATACCGCATTTTACGACCTTTTGAAGCTTTGTGGTTTTGATATACTCAGCAATAAGGTCAATATAAATATTTTATACAAAAATATATTTCAAAAAGTTATCGAAGTTTTTACTGGTAAAGGCGTTGATCTATATTGCAACAAAGAACCAAATAAAAGTCCTGAAAAGATAGACGATGCCTTAACTAAAAAACTAAAAGAATGTTATGAAATAAATAAATTATTTTGCAAAGTTAAATCAAGCCAAAATTTAGACGATTTAAATGATGAAGAAAAACTAATTTTTAAGAAATATGGATATTTAGTAAAAGTTGCCGTATTTACCGCATCAATAGAAACATGGTCAAAAAATATGATTTTCTACGGTGCTCCTGGAACCGGCAAAACGAAATTCGTAAAAGACTGCCTTGATATTTTAGATCCGAACCGCACTAGAACCGAATGGGTACAGTTTCATAGCGGTTTTGAATACGAGGACTTTATAGACGGCATAAAACCAAACGGCATACAAAACGGAAATTTAAATTTAGCTTTGACAAACGGCATATTTAAAGAATTTTGCTTAAAAGCAGCACAAAATACTGATGAAAATTTCTTTTTTATAGTCGATGAGATAAATAGAGCCGACATAGCAGCGGTATTTGGTGAGACGTTATCGCTTTTAGAGGAGAATTACCGAGGTAAAAGCATAAAGACTAAAAATTATGCACTTAGTAAGCAGGAGTTTTCTATACCAAGCAACGTATATTTCATAGGTATGATGAACGATGTGGATAAGAGTATCGACTGCTTTGATTTGGCTCTTAGAAGGCGCTTTGCGTGGGTCTTGATGGAGTGTGATTATGAGGTTGTAGAAAATGCGACGGATAAAGCCTACGAGACAAAATGTGAAAGTTTAAATAGCTACATCATTAAAGAAGAGTACCAGCTAAAAGGTAGCAAAAAAACAGATGGCTTAAATTTAGGCAGAGCTTACGAGATTGGACATTCGTATTTTCTCAAAAAGGAAGCAATGAGTGAGCAACAAATTTGGAATAGGCATATCGAACCGATTTTGCGTGAATATATCAGAACGCAGTTTGGTGACCGTGACGCGGAAGATAAGCTAAATATAGCTAGGGAAATTTTTGTAGGCTAACGCAATGTTTAAAGATAATAGCCTCTGCAGCCAAAAAACTTATAAAAAAGAAATCACCTTTGACAAGCTGGCAAAAGGTAAGACGGACGTCATTTTTTTAAACGGACGGCATGATAAATTTAAATCCAAGATAAAAGACGACAAAGATGCGCACTATATTTTAAGAGAGTGCAAGAATGGCGGTTTTAAATTCGGCAACTATATAGGCCGTTTTACCTTTGAAGGACAAGAATATATCATAAACTCGCGCTTTGGCAAAGAACTAGAAGCCGATCTTTTAAAAACTATCGACTCGGCGTTTTTTAGCTCTGGCGGTAGCGTCGCGGGCGCAAGCGGCGAGATCCCTATGGACTACATCCTTTACACCTCGTTTATCAGTCGCTTAAAGCTAGCCAAGTTAAGCGGCTTTCCAAGCGTTTATAAGAAAATTCCTTTTAGAGACTACGCCCTGCACGGAAGCCTTGACGTTAAAAATTTTATCAAAAAAGATCAGCCCTTTATGGGTAAAATTTTCAAGTCGAAAAAGCTCGCGAGTGCCTGACGAAGTGGTCGCAAGGGTGCTTTTAAAAGCTTACGATATCTTGGTTAGAAAAAACACTAAATTCGCACTTTACGACAAAGAAATAAAGAATTTTTTGCTAGCCAATGCTAATGGCAAGATGAAGAGTATCAGAGACATAGATGCGGCTTTGAACTCAAAATCCGTTATGAACGAGCTTTACAAAGACTACAAAATTGCCCTTCAAATCGCTAGGATTATCATTTTGCAAGATTCTAGATATACGAACGAAAGCGCCGTCAAAAATCTAAATTTTGGTTATTTACTGTATGCGCCCAACCTTTTTGAACTTTATGTCGAGAGGCTCATAAGAAGTGTATTAGGCGAATTTGGCGGTAAATTTAGCCTAGAGACTCAGTATAAAATTCCAGGCTCAAATTTGAGACCTGATTTTGCGATAAAAGATGAAGAAGGGAAAATTTTAGCTGTTTTGGATGCTAAATATAGGCATTTTTGTAATGCCAATTTAGGTGAAACTGATTGCAAGAATTTGCTACAAATAAAAAGATATGCAAAGAAAGCCGGTTCAAACACTGGAATTCTAATCTATGCTAAAAGTGGCGTCTTTAATGGGTTAGGAATCATAAGACATAGTTCTGAAAACAAAATTTTTATACTCAGTGTATTAAGAAACAATAATAAAAAATTCGCTGACAAATTTAAAAAGTATCTTAAGAAGATTTTAGAAACTATAAAATAAAAAAGATAATGTGAAAACATTATAAAGGTTGCAGCGTTTATGGCCATAAGATTGCTGGATACAAAAGCTGTTTTATCCATAGAAGGATATATGGTAAAGATGTTCTTTTAAAAGAAAAAAAGATAGTATCGCTGTCTATGTGGATATAAGATAAAAGGCACTATATCATCAAGTGATCCGCTAGTAGTCGCAGTGCTAAGCGGAGAAACATACTGTAAAGATATGCTTTAAAGATAAAAAATAAAATACGTAAAATATGCGATTAGAAAAATGCCTATGTAGCAGATGATGCACAAACAAGCTAAGGCATAAAGGACTCATTTAGTCTAGCTCTAGAATATGACTTATATTTTAAAAGAATGTAGGTCAAATCTCTCTTTTACATTAAAAAGCCTCGCAGAGCCCAAAGGTTTAGAGCTCTCTAAACCAATTTGGGCAATAAAATGGTTTAGGCTAATGATTTTTGCCCAAACACATATAATTACTATAAATAGATATTAAATTAAAGAGGCAATATGTTTAAAAACCAACAAGCAAATATAACATTTGAGCTAGCTAGTGACCGCACAAATGCTCATAATAGCAGAGAAGAAAAACCTGGCTACCTAATGCCAAGATACTATCTAAATGAAAAATATGGCATCTTGAAAAAGCCTGTGAGGCACATAAGATTAAATAAGCTTAGCTTTGATGACTTATGGCAAAAAAGAAGAGATGAGATGAAGTATGAAGTATCACATCTTGGCAAGATAAAGTTGATAGATAAGCATAAGGGCAAAAAACCACTAAAACAAAATTGTCACTATGAATGTGTCATAGGACTAAACGAGCATACGCAACTATCAAGCTTACTAAAATCCATAAAAGCTGTAAGCAAAATTTTAAATATTGAACCCATAAATTTATACATTCATAGTGATGAAGGGCACCTTTTAAGAAAGAGCGATAACAAGGAGATATTTCCACTATTTCATGATGAAAATGGCAAACTAGGTGGCACATACATTACAGATAAGGATGGCAGAGCTTATTACATACATATAAAAGAGAGCATAAATGGCAAGCAATACTATGAAAAAGGGGCCGAACTCGAATATGAAAAATTTGAACCAATATTTCAAAAGCATGCTCATGTAGAATGGAATAGCCTAGTAAATGGCAGAAACCAAATGCAAAGATTCAAAAAGAATACAACTGATCCAAATTTGGACTATAAAACCGTTTTTAAAACTGTATATAACACAAACGCTGAAATTCTGGGAATGATAAAAGGAGATGGTGGTAGTAAGCATAAAAAACTAAAAGCTTTTAGAATAGCCAGCGAAAATGATAAGCTTATGAAAAAACTAGAAGAGCTAGAGGCTATCATTGAAAAAGATGAGACATATATAGGGATCATTACTGGATATAGTGAAGAGCAAAAAGTAAAGGTAGAAGAGCTAGAGTATGAAAATCAAACACAAAGAACAAGACTTAGCGATCAAGAAAGCTTATATAAAGCTCAAGAGACGGAGCTGCAAACTACTAAAAATGAGCTTTGCAAGGCTAATCAAGAGCTTATCAAAAAGAATATTGAAATAGAGCTTGCAAGAGAAGAGATAAGGCAAGTAAAAGAAGAAATTTATAATCTAGTCATAACTCATGCAAATACAAATATCAAGCTAAAAAGAGAGCTTGAATACTTTGGTATAGCCTTTCCTGTGGAGATTAAGATGCAAGAGCTAAATAGTAATTTAGAAGCTATAGCCTCTATAAATTTAAGCTAATAGCGTATTTCTATGAGTAAGAAGTAAGATTGTGCTTATATATTGCAAGTATTTTTATGTGATCTTGTTCTATACGAAAGACCACCACATATCCTTTAAAGATAAGATCTCTTGTGTCTTCTCTATTGATTGTTTTATTTTTTCTAAATCTATAAGGCATATAAGAGATACTTTTTAGTCTTTCTAATAGCTCGCAATAAAAAGCCCGAGCAGTCTCAATGCTATCCTTAGAGTAAAAATCTAAAATCGCATCAAGTTGGCTTAGAAATTCCTTGCTTAAATAAGGAATTTGCTGCATTTAAGCACCGTATTTTTTAAAAAGAGAATTTACATGAGCACTCATTTCGTCCATTGAGACATACTCTAGCTCTCCTTTATCATCCATATCAGAAATCCTCTTTAGGTGCTCTTCGTCCTCTTTACTAAGATAGTTTTGCTGCTCACCATAGGTTTCAAAAATAGCAGCTGGATCTATTTTAAAAAGTAGAGCCTTTATCGCTTCGAGAGTGGTATTATCTGCAGTTGTTTGAATGTTTATCATGGTAGTCATAAAAGTCCTTTTAAATTTGGGTAGATTATAGCACTTTAGAGTCTTTGATTTTATTAAAACAAAAATTTTCTATAGCTAAAAATTCTAGAAAAAGTTGTCCTGATAATCGGACAAGTTTTTTATTAAAAATACTCTAAAAGCTCCTTAAAATCATAGAATACTTGTTACAGATGGGCGATTTTATCTCAAATTTCGGCGTTTTGGATTTTACGAGTAAATGCGCAGCAAGCTATGGTAAAATAAGGCTTGAGATGAGAAATAAAAACAGAAGGATAGGCGATATGGATATGCTGATTGCTGCCGTAGCGCTTGGCAATAATCTTATTTTGGTTACGAATAACGAAAAAGATTTTAAAGATATAAGCGAGCTTAGGATGGGAAATTGGAGCATTTGATATAATATACGGTAAATACAAAGCCTTTTGTTGGTTATATCGGAGGTTAGCTTAAAGCTGGAATGTGCAACCAAAACAAAGATGACTAAGCTCATGAAAACCAGTTGTGCCGCTCTCGATAGACTACTAAACCCAGACAACGATTCGCTAACGCTAAGCACGCTTGAAGGTGCGATAGCGTCAGGCAAAAGACTAAGTATCTAGGTAACCTGGCGGTTGCCGATTAATATATTTAAATAAAAATCGTCTAAAATTTTGGACGAAATTTTATATAAAATATCGCAGAGGAAAGGAATTAATGGTGCTAGACTTGTTACATAGACTTTTTACATCTTTTTACCCAGAAAGAGTCAATATTTATACTCTTAAAAATGCCATAGAAATCCCATTTTTAGGTACTTGTAGTAATGAAAAATGTTTTTACACTCTAGGTGTCCCTATCTCCCGGCCACTTCAAATTTTAAATCGCTTTTATTTTTCACTCATTTTACTTATTTTAAATTTTATATTTTTGCTATAAAAATTTAGATTTAATGCAAATAAAAAATACAAAGGTATAGAAATTAAAATAATACATTTCGTCTCTAAATTTTGGAGAAATTTTGTGGTATTTAAACTGGCACGAGAGCTCTAAAATAGCAGGATTTACTA
This sequence comes from Campylobacter concisus, assembly GCF_050447505.1. Classification (GTDB taxonomy): domain Bacteria; phylum Campylobacterota; class Campylobacteria; order Campylobacterales; family Campylobacteraceae; genus Campylobacter_A; species Campylobacter_A concisus_BP. The sequence goes on from NZ_JALMFZ010000002.1 coordinate 19,263, forward strand.
AGTTTTTAGAAAAATAATCAATAAATAACTAAAAACTAAAATTTGCGTATCTTAAATAGTAAAAATTTTAGGCGAGATAAAATACAAAGCTTACTTTTAGTTTAAAAAAGCAAGAGAGGCGGCATGGTATGCGCTAAAACCATGATTTTTGGTATGTTTAAAAGAAAAAAGAACTTATATTTAAATGATTAAAACCACTCTGCTAGTTGGCTAGGACCCACATTGTCATAAAAAAGCTAGCTTGATAGCTCAACCGCTTCAAACTCTAAGATTAAAATTTATAAAATAGCAAAGTTGTTAAAAATCTAAAGGAGTGGTTTATGAACATAAAAAGCATTTTTAGTAAGATATTTAAAGGTGAGCAGGGTGAGGCCGATGTGCTCGAGGCTATCGGTAAAATTTTAAATCAAAAGGGCGATGAAAACTACTATCTAATCCCAAAGGCGAGCATCGACGATCCTGCGGGCTCGTCTAGGGAGATAGATCTGCTTTTGCTCCATCCAGCGCTTGGAATTTACGTCATCGAGGTGAAAAACTGGGATGATCTTGAGCAAATAGACGAAAATAATCCATACGAACAGGTGAAAATTTATCAAAGAATGCTTCTTGCAAAGATAGAGTCAGAGCTTAAAAAAGTGCCTATAAATGTCGAGTACAGGGTCATTTTCCCCTCTATCAGCAAGGCCGAGGCTAGTAAATTTTACGCGAAAAATCCAAGCTATCTAAAATTAAAAAATCACACCTTTTTCAAGGACGATCTAACAGACGAAGACATCTTTGCTAAATTTTTCAACTCCTCTATAAGCACGCTGCCAAACAAAAAAGAGTTTCTTAAAATTTCAGAAATGCTTGTCAATCAAAGCAGGCTAAAACAAAAGATAATCCCGATAATCACGAAAGATGAAGTGATGTTTTTTGACCACAAGCAGCTTAGTATCATGAATGGCTACACTGGCGGTTTTCGCGTGATCAGAGGCGTGGCCGGCACTGGTAAGACGATGATACTTGCAAATTTTGTTGCAAATAGGCTTGAGCGTGACGAAAATGAGAAATTTCTCGTGCTTTGCTTTAATAAAAATTTGGCTCAAAATATCAAATCAAGCTTTGGCGATAAATTTATAAACAAAAATATCGCCGTTTATCCGATCATCTCGCTGCTAAAACGCATAGAATTTGATGAGAGCAAGCTTGGCATGGATGAAAATACAAATATCAGCCAAAAGTATCAAATTTACGAATCAGATGAAGCAATAGCCGAGTTTAGAGCGAAATTTAAAGCCCACCTTGCAAAGCACCCGATCGACTACGTCCTTTGCGACGAAACCCAGGATATGCCAGCTGGCTTTATGCGCGTCATCTACGAGGAGATAAAGGACTGCATATTTTTCATCGACGAGGCGCAGAAATTTTACACATACACTATGAACAACATCGCCGACATCTTTCACCATCCAAAATTTGAGCGTATCGACATGAGAGGGCGCGTGAAAAATCTAAAAAACGTCTACCGAACACCTTCAAATATCGCTAGGTGCGCATTTGAGATCTTGCAAAAGGACTCAGCGATAAATGACTACTACAAAAAGAGCTTTTATCTAAATCAAGACTTCATCTCAGACATCCAGTGTATCTTGCAAGACGGCAGCATAAAAGTAGCCGAGCTTGATGAATTTGCAGAGCTTAAAAAGTGTCTAAAAGCCTTGCAAAATGGCGAAACAAGTGTCGTTTTAAGTAATAGCAAGGTCGCTGTAAATGCCATAAAAGAGAGCGTCTTGCCAGAGGACAAAAACGTAGAGGTTTTGACGATACAGTCCATTAAAGGCCTTGAAGCACAAAATGTCATCATCCACAACTTTTTGCCGTTTTTGCAGACCATATATAAAAATGAAAGGGCGCTTTTTTATAGAAAAATTTACGTCTTACTAACTAGAAGCCGTGAAAATTTATATATTTCACTGCCTAAAAATTTAGATGAAAATTTGCCAGATGAGATAAGGCAGGTGGTAGATGTTATCAAAAAATACGCAAGCATCACGCAAGACTTGCCGCCGAAAAATGAACAAATAAAAGAAAAATCAAGCCTAAAACTAGCCTCCATAAGGCCAGTTTTAAGAGGTGTAAAAGAGGGAGCCGAGCTGGTGGTGACAGGCAGTCAGCTCTTTGCCATCATAGCTGGGCTATTTGCATAGTAAATTTTAATGGCAGCCGCAGCCACAACCACATCCGCCGCTTTGTTTTATCGCGTCAAAAACTGCGTCGTAGTTTGGCTCCTCTGTCACTTCAGGGACGATTTGCTTGTGGATGATGACGCCATCTTTGATGACAAAGACCGCTCTTGCAAGTAGGCCTTTTAGCGCTCCATCACTCATCAGCATGCCGTAGTTTTGGGCAAATTCGCCGTATCTAAAGTCGCTTCCCACACGCAGGTTTGCTATGCCCTCAGTCGTGCAAAATCTTCCCATCGCAAATGGCAGGTCGTTTGAGATGATGCTAAGTTTTACGCCGTGTTTGCCAGCCACTTTTTCGTTAAATTTACGAGCCTCAGCCGCGCAAACGCCAGTATCAAGTGATGGTAAGCAGACAAGCACCTCTATGCCGTTATTTCCGCCCACGCTAAATTCGCTAAGATCTTGCGCTACGACTATTGCTTCAGGCGCATAAGAGCCGACAAATAGCTCATTTCCGCTTAAATTTACCTCACTGCCTTTAAATTTTGTAGTTGCCATGATTTCTCCTTATCTTTTAGCTTTTTTAAATGCTTGATCAAGGTCGGCTATTAGATCACCTGCGTTTTCGATGCCGATGGCTAGGCGAAGCAAATTTTGCTTTATGCCGATCTTGTCTAGCAACTCTTTTGGATATGCCTCGTGCGTCATCGTAGCAGGCCTGCAGATAAGGCTCTCTACGCCACCAAGGCTCACTGCTAGATCAAAAATTTCTAACGCTTTTACAAATTTATTTACATCATATTTTTCATCAAGCTCAAATGATATAAGAGCACCGATGTCGCTTGCTTGAGCCGCTTGCATCTTTGCCTCTTGCTCGCTGTATGAGCCAGGGAAATGCACCACGCTAACGGCGTCATTATTCTGCAAAAATTTTATGATTTTATGGGTATTTTGCGTTTGTCTATCAAACCTAACGCTAAGCGTTTTAAGCCCACGTATTAGGTAGTATGCATCCATCGGACTGATGATGCCACCAAGCGTGTTTTTAGCAAATTTGATCTTTTCAGTCAAAGCATCGTCGTTTAGCGTGACGATACCAGCGATCACGTCAGCGTGTCCGCCGATATACTTTGTAGCGCTATATACCACGATGTCAGCTCCGTGCTCAAGCACTTTTTGATAGTAGGGCGTCAAAAATGTGTTATCCACGATGACTAGAGCGCCCTTTTTGTGAGCGATCTTTGAAATTCTAGCGATATCAGTCACTCTTAAGAGAGGATTTGAGGGAGTTTCGATGAAGATGGCTGCCACGTCGTCGCTTATGTCATCTTCGCTTAAAAAATTTAGATCATCTATAAATTCGCTCTTTATGCCGTGGCTTTCAAAAACTGTCGTGACATATCTATATGTGCCGCCATAGACGTTGCTATTTAGCAGGACTTTTTGCCCTGTTTTGATAAGGCTAAGTGCAGCTGCTGTTGCTGCCATGCCTGAGCCAAAGCTAAATGCGTATTTGCTACCTTCAACTTTAGCAAAGATATCATCAAAGGCTTTTTTCGTAGGGTTGTTACCACGTGAGTAGGCAAATTCTTGAAAATTTTCAAGGTCATCTTGCACAAAGGTGCTAGCTAAAAATACTGGCGGAACGACCGCTTTGTTTGGGTTGTTTTTAGCTTCGATGCCTTTTACGATTAGAGTGTCTAGTTTCATAAATTTCCTTTTTAAAAATTTACGAAATTTTACATGATAAAGATTAATTTTCCCCAAACCCACCCAAAATATAGCCAAACCAGTAAGTGGTAGTAAAAGTGCTTTTTAAATTTGCATTTGTAAGATTGCTAAGACTAAATTTAAGCTTTTGCCTGGTCTTCGCAAGCCGCCAATGTATGGTTTTTTACTCGCTTTTGGCTAAATTTTTACCATAAATTTTACTCTACTAGATCAACCGACCAGTTTGCCTCCTGAAGCTTCATCTCAAGCTCTCTGATCTCTTTTGAAAGCGCATCTACTTGTTTTTGAAGTGCGCTCACATCGACTGTGCTTAAAATTTTGATCTCGCTGTTTGAGTAAAGATCGACCTTTTGACTAGCACTCGTGGCAAACTCCCTAAGCACATTTGCTTTTAGGCTGAGAGCGTCCTTTTTAGCGATCATCTCAGTGAGGCTCATGCCTTCAAATTTTGCACTTGAATTTGTTAAATTTATAGAGCAAATGAGCGTAAAAAGCTCGCTTGTTAGCTTGTCAAGCTCTTTTAAAAGCAGCTTTGGATCCTCGCTTGGACTTTCATTCTCCTGCGTTTTTGCGTTGCTAAGTAGCCTAACTTTTAGCTGTTCGATGCGCTTTTGCGTGTCAGATCTTAGGATGAGAGCCTGAGCTAGTTTCATCATTTTTCCTTTTTGGGTATTAAATTTTTAAATCATCTTAGTATCTTTTGGGTTATAATTGATTTAAAATTTTATTTAAGGAAAAGCTATGAAGTACGATTTTGACACATTAGTAAGCAGAGAAGGCACAAACTCATCAAAATGGCGTATGAAGAGCGATGTTTTGCCGATGTGGGTTGCGGATATGGACTTTAAGGCCGCACCTGAGATCTTAAGCGTCCTGCAAAAGCGCCTTGATAACGGCGTCTTTGGCTACTCTTTCATCCCAAAAGAGTGGAACGAAGCGATAAAGAGCTGGTGGCAAAGACGCCACAACGTGAGCTTTGAGAATGAGTGGATGTGCTTTTGCACGGGCGTCATACCAGCTATCTCGACTGCTATTAGGAGATTTAGCAGCCCAGGAGATCAAATTTTAGTGCAAGCGCCTGTCTATCACGTTTTTTTTAACTGCATCAAAAACAACGGACGTGAAATTTTATCAAACGACCTCGTCTATAAAAATGGCTCTTATGAGATCGACTTTGACGACCTAGAGGCAAAGCTAGCTCAGCCGCTAACTACCATGATGCTTCTATGTAATCCCCACAACCCAATAGGCAAAATTTGGGACAAAGAGACGCTTAAAAAGATAGGCGAGCTTTGCTATAAGCACGATGTTTTGGTTATCAGCGACGAAATTCACTGCGACATAACTGATCCTGGGCTAAACTACGTGCCATTTATCAGCGTGAGCGAGGAGTGCAAAAACAACTCCATCACGTGCATCTCGCCTACAAAGGCCTTTAACATAGCTGGCCTTCAAAGCTCAGCCGTTGTCACGCCAAATGAAAAGATCAGATCAAGGCTAAATGCTGCTATCAACTACGATGAGGTCGGCGAGGCAAATGCCTTTGCGATCATCGCCGCAATCGCCGCATTTAACGAGGGCGAGGCGTGGCTTGATGAGCTTAGAGAGTATCTTTTTGAAAACAAAAAGGTCGTCGCAAACTTCATAAAAGAGCAAGGCTTACCAGTGAAGCTCTTGCCATCAAGTGCGACCTATCTTTTGTGGCTTGACTGCAGTGCGTTTTGCGAGGATTCGAGTGAATTTATGAATTTCTTGCGCGATAAAGCTGGACTTTGGCTAAATGACGGCAACGCTTACAGAGGAGATAGATTTTTCCTTCGTATGAATATCGCGACGCAGCGCGAAAGGGTGCTTGAAGGGCTAAAACGCTTACAAAATGGTATAAATTTATACACTTCAAAAAGATAAATTTTGGCTGGGTGGCTTTGAAATTTAAGCCGTCCTTGCTTGATACAAAATAGCTACTAGGGGCATTTTGAAGTAACAAATACTGCTCCCATTTCTTAAATATTAAAGTAAGTATTATTCATAAATTTAAAGCCTAGCGAGCCTATGCTGTTTTTTGTTGCATTAAATTTAAGCGCGGAGTTGCTTGGTCGTAATGGAGCAGGCGATTATTTCGCTAGCATGCCTTAGAGTGCCAACAAGAGTGTCTTGATCGCGTTTGGGAGTTGTTTTGAAGTTTTAAGTAGCTTTGGAGCATAAATTAGCAGTTTAAATTTGAAATAGAGAAATTTAAGGGCAAGATAGTTGCCGTTGGTCTTGATTTTCGTTAAATTTAAAGCAAAAAGCCTTTGAACGCGAATGCTTAGAGGTATTTTCAAAGCAGTAAAGACCGCGATCATTTTGAGTATCAGGGTGGTTTTAAATTTAAAGGCGTGAAGTTGTTTTATAGTGCTAAATTTAAAGTGAAAGCCACCGCACCAAAAGGGTGGTAGCTAAAACGAGTATTTTACGCCTTTTAGAGAAGTAAATATCGTGCAAGTTAATTGCTAAATTTAACAACTCAAAAAAATTTGAAAGTTAGATATCTTGCGCCAACTTTAAATTTAAGAAAACTCACTTGGTAAAACGAGAATTTGAGCCGTTTAAAATCGCATTATCTTTCAAAAAGTGATTTTGCTTAGAAATTTGATGATTTTGAATTTTAGAAAAAGCAGAAATATAAAGGCGGGGAGGTCCCGCCAGATATTATTTATGTAGTTCTTTTGTGTAAAACTCAACTGAGCCAAGGCCCTCTTTTAGCGCCCACTCGTAAGCTTGGCTTACAAATTCCCAGTTTATGTTCTCATAAAATGTCTCTAGGTATTTTGGACGAGCGTTGAAGTTGTCGATGTAGTAAGCGTGCTCCCAAACATCAACGACTAGAAGTGGCACTTTGCCATCGCTCACTGGAGTTTTTGCGTTGCTAGTTTGCACGATCTCTAGCTTTTTGCTACTTGGGTCAAATACAAGCCACGCCCAGCCTGAGCCAAAAAGCGTTGTAGCTGCTTTTAAAAATTCCTCTTTAAAATTTGCGAAATTTGCTTCAATCGCAGCTTTTAGCTCGCTTGATATCTCGCTTTTTTTAGCGATGCAGTCCCAGTAAAAGTCGTGGTTATAGACTTGAGCGACGTTGTTGTAAAGGCCACCTTCACTATTTCTTAGGATCTCGTAAAATGATGCGTTAGCAAATTTTGTATCTTTTATGAGATTGTTTAGATTTGCAACATAGGTTGCGTGGTGCTTGCCGTAGTGGTATTCACAGGTTTTAGCACTTACTACTGCGTTGTGGTTTGCGTCAAACGGAAGTTTTCTTAATTCAAACATAATAATTCCTTAATAATAAAATTTGTTATTTCGCATTATAGCCACAAAAGATTAACAAATGAAAATCTTTTAAATTTAACCCCAAAATATAGGCTAAATTTAAGCTAGCTAAATTTGCAATTCTTGCCTGCTTTTAAATTTAGGGCAAAACGGCTGGTAGGCTTGAATAAGTAAATTTAAAATTTGATAAAAGCAAAAATAAAATAAATTTAGTGTGTAAAAACGTAACAAATATTATCCAAAAGCTCTTTACTGAAAAATTTATAAAAATTTGCAAAAACAAAATTTGACTTTTCAAGGGCTATTTGTTACTAAACTACACATATAAAAATAAATAATTGTGCATTTACGAAACAAAATTTCCAAATTTTCATTTTTGAAATTTATAATGCACCTAACAAAACCATTACAAAGGATAAAAGATGAAATTCTTACAAGCTTTACTTTTCACTTGTGCCATCAGTGGCTTAGCATTTGGTGCTGACAAAGTATATACGATCAAATTTGCGCACGTCGTTGCGGCTTCTACGCCAAAGGGCAAGGCGGCAGACTTTTTTGCTAAGCGCGCTGAGGAGCTAAGTGGGGGCAAACTAAAAGTTCAAGTATTCCCATCAGCTCAGCTACTTGATGATGATAGGGTTTTTGGCGCGCTAAAGCTTGGCAACGTCCAAATGGCAGCTCCTAGTTTTTCTAAATTTACACCTATCGTGCCGCAGTTTCAGCTATTTGACCTGCCTTTCATCTTTAAAGATGCAGACCACCTTCACAAAGTCCAAGACGGCGAGGTCGGCGAGGAGCTAAAAGGCCTTGTGACTAAGAAGGGCTTTGTGGCGCTTGATTATTGGGATGCTGGATTTAAGCACTTTAGCTCGAGCAAAAAGCCAGTTCTTGTGCCAGAAGATGCAAAAGGACAAAAATTTAGAATCCAAAGCTCAAAAGTGCTTGAAGAGCAGATCAAAGCGATCGGTGGTAACCCACAAGTTCTGCCATTTTCAGAGGTTTATTCCGCGCTTCAACAAGGCGTAGTTGATGCGACTGAAAACCCACTATCAAATTTCTATAACTCTAAATTTCACGAGGTTCAAAGCTCGCTTACACTTTCACACCACGGATATCTAGGCTATCTAGTCGTTATGAGTGATAAATTTTGGAGCAAGTTACCAGATGATCTAAAAGCAAATGTAAAACAAGCTCTAAGCGAAGCTACAGCTTACGAGAGAGAAGAGACAGCTAAAGAGGACGCTCACGTCATAGCCGAGCTTGAAAAATATATAGCAGAGACTAAAAAGCTAGAAATTTTCAAGATAGACGATGCACAAAAAGCTGAGTGGGAGAAGACTATGCAGGCTATCTATCCTAAATTTTACGATGTCATCGGCAAAGAGCTTATAGAAAAAACAATCGAGACAAAATAATGAAAAATTTCATTAACGCTCTTGATATATTGATAGTATCGCTAAATAAGACTATCGCCGTTTTAGGGCTAGCTAGTGGAACGCTACTAGCCTTTGCCAACGTCGTGGCTAGATACTTTTTCGACAAAAGCTGGTCATGGGCGAGCGAGCTATCAAACTACCTCTTCATTTGGTCGGCGTTTTTTGCCGCAGCATACGGCTTTAACAAGGGTATCCACGTGAGCGTAACTATCTTGGTGGAGAAATTTCCACCAGCGCTTGCGAAAGCGTGCCTGCTCTTTTCGCACATCTTAACAACTGTCTTTTTGATATTTATCGCGGTTTATTCGGTGGATTATCTCAAAATTTTACACGAGATCGAGCAGATGATAATAGACCTTGGTATACCTCAATGGGTCCCTATGCTAGTGCTTCCAATAGCTTTCGTCACAGCTAGCTACCGCTCGGCTGAAAAGGCTATCAAGGTAGCTCTAACTCCTGCAGCAAAGGTCGTAAGCAACGAAGCGCACGAGCTAGCTCATGGTAGCGTAGTCAAAGACTAAGGAGAAAAAAGATGACAATAGCATTTTTATTTATCCTGCTTTTTGCACTGATGCTAATAGGCGTGCCAGTCGCGGTTTCGTTAGGCACAAGCACCGTTTTAACGATGATATTTTTTACAGATATTGACATCGCTACGATCCCGCAGCTAATTTTTGATGGTATCAATAAATTTTCGCTAATGGCGATACCGATGTTTATCTTGGCTGGAAATTTACTAAGCAAAGGCGGCTCAGCAAGGCGTATCATCGACTTTGCAAAGTCTATGGTCGGACACTTGCCAGGTGGCTTGCCTATGAGTGCGATATTTGCCTGCATCATCTTTGCGGCGGTATCTGGAAGCTCGCCTGCGACGGTTGTAGCTATTGGCTCAATTATGTTTGCAGCTATAAAAGAGGCTGGCTATCCAAAAGAGTACGCAGTGGGCGGCATAACTACGGCTGGTTCGCTTGGGATTTTGATCCCGCCTTCAGTTGTTATGATAGTTTATGGCGTAACTGCTGAGGTAAGTATCGGCAAGCTCTTTATGGCAGGCGTCGTGCCTGGTCTTATGCTTGGTGCTTTTATGTTAGTTCAAACTTATGTAGGCGCAAAAAAGCTTGGATTTAAAGCGACTAAGGCTGAGCCATTTAAAGCAAGAGTGCAGAAATTTGCAAAAGCATTTTGGGCTTTACTTATCGTCGTCGTGGTCATTGGCGGAATTTATGGAGGCATATTCACTCCGACTGAAGCTGCTGCGGCAAGTGCGGTCTATGCGCTATTTATCTCACTTTTCATATATAGAGATATAAAGATAAGAGACCTTTGGGATATCTGCCTAGACTCAGCTCTTACAACAGCTATGATATTTTTCATCATCGCAAATGCCGTTGTTTTTGCATATTTGCTAACTAGCGAGCAGATCCCACAAGCGATCGCATCGATGATACTTGATGCAAATATCGGCATGATAGGGTTCTTGATATTTGTAAATATCTTGCTCTTTATCATGGGTCAGTTTATGGAGCCTTCAAGCGTTATCATGATCATGGTGCCACTCTTGCTTCCGATAGCTACGCAACTTGGTGTTGATCCTATTCACTTTGGTATCATCTTGGTTGTAAATATGGAGATAGGTATGGTCACTCCGCCTGTTGGACTAAATTTATTTGTCGCAAGCGGTCTTACAAATATGAACTTAAAAGAGGTCATCGTGGCGTGCTTGCCATGGACGCTAACCTTGTTCTTTGGCCTTATCTTGGTTACTTATATACCGCAAATTTCACTTTGGCTACCAAACATAATGTATGGACATTAAAATTTAGAGGCCTAGGCCTCTAAATTTATCCTTTTGGATCGTAATCCGCACTCATAACGATATTTTTACCATTTCTCTTACCGACATAAAGCAGCTCGTCAGCTTGCTTGATCATACGCTCGATATTTACCTCAGTGTTGCCGCTGTGAGCCACGACACCAAAGGTCATCGTCGCTATGATCCTATGGTTTTCAAATTCAACGACATTTTGATTAAGCGTCTCTCTGATACGCTCTAAGATGCTAACCGCTTTTGCCTTTTTAACGTCAAAGATAACAGCCAAAAACTCCTCGCCGCCAAATCTTGCAACCCTGTCTTCATTTCTAAAAGCGTTTTTGAAAATTTTAGAAAGGCTCTTTAGCACTTCATCGCCTGCGCCGTGTCCGTAGGTGTCGTTTATCTTTTTAAAGTTATCGATGTCGCACATCACGATAGCAAAGTCATTGCCGTCAAATAAATTCTTTTGTCTAAAAATTTGTTGCATCGAAGCTCGGTTTAAAAGTCCAGTTAGTGGGTCGTGGTTAAAGACAGCTTTAGCGGACTCTTTCTCTTCTAAGATGCCTAAGAATATAAATAAATTTGAGCTCTCTAGCAAAAATGATGTTAAGACAGCAAACACACAAGATGCAGTTAGGTTAAATACAAAAAATATCTCTTTGTATAAAGGATCGTCCTTTGCTGGTAGATCTATCACTAGATAAAAAAATAAAAATGCCGCGATATCTAGCAAAGAGATAATTCTGCTTAACATTTTAAAGCTAACTGATAAGAAAAAGAGGCTAATAGTTGATGTTAAAAATAAAATTTCAAAGCCCCAGCCTAGACCAAGGATAAAGACGCAAAGTGAGGCGTGGAGTAAAATTTCTACTTGCAAGATGAGCATCACGATCTTGTTGTTCTCTTCGCTATCAAAGAGTATCTTTAGTGCAAAAAGATATATGCTAACAGAAAGGATGTTTGCCACAGCCAAAATTTCTTCGCCCATGAGGCAGAACATAACTAGGTAAAAAGTATGTACAGCTAGAAGTGAAAAGACGATGATCTTTTGTGAGATATAAAGTGAAATTTTAGGCATTGTCTTTGTCCTTATTTGCCTTCATGATCTCATACTCGATGCGGTCTTTGCCATTTTTCTTACCCTCATATAGCTTTTTATCAGCTTTGTTTATGACTGTGTCGATATCAGTTATAACGCCATTTGCGCAAAGGACTAGACCAAAGGTCATGGTTACTGAGCTCTTATCAGGCAGTTTTACCTGCGCTATCCTTGTGCCAAGTCTGGTTTCTACCTTTTTTACGTCTTCAGTTTTAACTTCAGGCAAGATAACTAGAAATTCCTCTCCACCCCATCTACAAATGTGGTCATTTTCTCTAAAAGTATCTTGCAAGGCTCTTGCGATCTCTTTTAAGACCTTGTCGCCCCAGTCGTGTCCATAGGTGTCATTTATCTTTTTGAAGTTATCTATATCTCCTAGCATAACGACTAAATTTGCGTCACTGCTTTTTTCTCTAAGCTCTTTTAGCTCATATCTAAGCGTTCTTTCGATAGAGCGTCTATTTAAAAGACCGGTTAAAAAGTCATACTTAGAAATTCTCTCTATCTCCTCTTTCTCTTCACTGATCTGTTTGTAGCCACTAGATGTGATCGCATCAGAGAAAAACGAAAGTCTAAAGACCAAGTAAAAAGTAAAGAAAACGCTTATACAGGTTGAGCCTATTTGTACCATGGTGTCTATCTCAACCACTTTATCTTTATATGTAAGATATAACCACAAAAGGACAAATAGCTCAAGAAGGCAGACAGAGTATGTAAGAAGCCTTTGGTTAAAAGCCAAAAAGTAGTTTATAAAGATAACACCAAGGAGTGTTATCCATATATTAGAGCTCCAGCCCATGCCAACAACGCCAGCGATAACTGCGGTGATGACATTTAGTTGAAAGATGGCCGAGATTAAAAATCTGTATTTGATATTAAATCTAATCCTTAAAGCAGTGCTAATAGAAAGAAATAAAAAACAGATAAAAATGATCGTTAAGTCAAAGTAAAAACTACACAGTACGATCAAGACAAAGGCGTTACTTGCTATCGCTACGTTTAATATCGTTTTGTAAATGTCATCGATAGCCTTATAGCTATCTTGCTCTATAAATTCCTGTACCAAGCATTCTCTCCGTTAATTTCATCCATTAAATTTAATTTAGATCATTTTAATACGAGTCGTAACTATCCTCATCCTCATCGCTATCTTCATAGTTGTAGTCATTTTCGTCGTAGTTATAGTCATAGCTATCGCTACTATCCTCGTCCTCGTCGTTAAATTCAGAGTAGTCTTCTTCTACCTCTTCGTAGTCAAAATCATCACTCATTTTTCTCTCCTTAAATTTTATCTTTGATATTTTCGATATACAAGCTTTGGCTTGGGAATGCAAAATTTAGACCATTTTGCTTTAAAATATCCATAATTTTTAGCATTACATCTTGTTTTACGTCTAGAAAATCGCCCCAAACGATAGTTTTTGCAAAGCAATAAACTAGGATATTTATCGAGCTATCAGCAAAGTCATCAACCACGACAAATAAATTTGACTTATACCCAGCGTAGTCATCAACTGAAACTATGTTTTGTCTATATTTTAGGCCTCTTTTATTAGCTGCGATATCTTCGCTTTTAGCGATATCAGGGTGATTTATCAGCATATTTTTGATGTCATTTACACATTTTTTGATCTCTTCTGTAGTTGGTCCATACTCGATGCCAATAACCATCCTTATACGTCTGCCGACCTTTCTTCTGCTCCAGTTTCTAACAGGATCGCTTGCTAGCTTTGAGTTTGGCACGAAGATAAGGGCGTTATCAAAGCTTCTAACAGTTGTTTTTCTAAATCCTATCTCAACGACCGTACCCTCGATGTCGCCACAAACTATCCAGTCGCCTTGTGAAAATGAGTTGTCAAAGAGCATCATAACAGAGGCAAAGAAGTTTGCGATGATGTCTTTAGCAGCGAAGGCAACGGCAAGACCACCGATACCAAGTGAGGCGATGAGCGCTGAGATATCAAATCCAAGCTTTTGAAGGATCAGTAAAAGTGTGATAATTAGCACGATCACGTAGATCACTTTTAGCGCTAGGTTTATCACCTCTTTACGCTTGCTTTTTTGCGCGATCTTGTCGATTATAGCGATGCCGTAGCCATTTAGTATGGTTAGGACAAGCCATGAAAATGCGACTATATATATGATAGAAAAGATATTTGCTACCGTTAGAGGCACTGGCACTGGGTAAAATCCGACGCCGATACAGATATTTAGCGCATAGATGATAAGAAGTGCTGAGATCGGCTTTTTCACGATATCAACGATCTGATTTTTAGCCTCTTTTACCCCTTCGCCTGAAGCGATGAGTGACATTAGCCAGTAGGTTAGTTTGGCTAGAATTCTAGTTAGCGAAACGAAAAATAAAAATATCGCAACGATAACAACAATCTTGCCGATGTTAAATTTACTTGAATTTATGTCAGTTGTTTTGTTTATGTATTCGACTGCATCGACTAAATTTAGCTCAGACAAGAGCATGCTTGAGCTTAGAAGATCGGCGTTATTTTTAAGATAGGTTAAAATTTCTTCTTCACTCTCTTTTTTTAGTTCAAGATCAAAAAAGGCGCTGTCATAAGAGCCTGAAGTGTCATTTAGTGAGTCTTTTAGATCTTTTATACTTACATAAGAATTTGTCTGTAAATTTAAAAGTCCATTATCTATCACTTCTTTTATAGAATTTGCCTTAGCACCCTTTTTAAAGACCTCTTCTAGGCTAATAAGCGCTGAGTAGTAAGCGTAATCAACCTTCATCTTCTCAAGCTCGATAGCACTTTGGATGTAGGCATCCTTGTTTGACTGCTTCTCAAGTCTTGCGACCTTTTTCTCTAGTGCCTCTTTTTGCAGATTAAATTTATTTATATCGCTTTGTGTTACCTCGATCTGCATGACGTAGTTTGGTATCTTTTCTAAAAGATCGCTCTTTTTCTTTTGAAGAGTGATCAAATTTGAGTTATCGATCTTTGAAGCGTTTAGGTCTTTTTGCTGAGATTTTATGATATTTATCTGGCTGTTTAGGGTTTGAATTTGATTTGTTATGCTGATGATATCGTCTTCTTGCGTTACGTTGTTATCAACGCCAAAAAGAGTTATGAAAGAAAGCAGGATGATGGTTAGAAATTTACGCATTTTCGCCTCTTTTGTCCGCTAGAAGTTTAAACGTGCCCTCTTTTAAATCGTAGCTAAAAATTTCGCCAGTTTCTATGATGTAGTGCCAGCCATAAATTTGAAGCTTGCCACTTTCATACTCCTCTTTTACATTTGGATATGTCATTATGTTTTCTATCGAATTTATCACGTTTAGCCTCTCGGTTAGCCACGCCATTTTGGCTGGATCATCGCTTGTAAATTTAAGCACTTCTCGCTTGATAGGCTCTATTAGCCTGATCCAGTTTCTAACGTTTGGAGTATTTTTTAGCTTCTTTTCATCAACATAAAGCGCCGCACATCCACCACAGTCAGAGTGTCCGCAAATGATAATGTTTTTGATGTTTAAAACTTCAAGCGCATATTCGATCGCCGAAGTAGTCGCCAAAAACTCTTCACTCACCCTATAAGGTGGCACGATGTTTGCGATATTTCGCACCATAAAAAGCTCACCTGGCAGGCAGTTTGTTATCAAATTTGGCACAACCCTTGAATCCACACAAGATATGAAAAGCGTGTGCGGATCTTGTTTGTGTTGCAGACTTTTAAAGAGCTCTTCGTGCTCTAAAAAGCCATCTTCCATAAATTTTACTGCACCTTCAAGTATTGAATCATCCATAAAATTTATCTCCATTTTTTATATTTTTATCGCGATTATAGCAACTTTTATTTAATCAAAAAAATGCCCTCTAAAACGGACTTTAAACTAATATTTTTTATTAAACTTCTTTTTATATATTGTTTAATTATTTTAGGCTAAACTCACCACAAAAATTCATAAGGAGAAAAAATGAGTTTGTATGATAGAAACTACGCTAAGCAAAATCAAGAAGAGCTTGCGTATTCTCAAAGCTCACTAAGCACTTTTATAAAACAAACTTATCAACTTTTTGCAGCATCACTACTTTCAGCTACTGCTGGCGCTTATGTAGGCATTAGCATTGCTGGCGTTTTTGCGGCAAATAGATTTTTGTTTTGGGGACTTGTGATACTAGAGTTTGTATTGCTTTTTGGACTAATGGCAGCTAAACGCAAAGAGGGATTAAATTTAATACTTCTTTTTGCATTTACATTTGTAAGCGGTCTTACGCTAACTCCGCTACTTTCAGCGATCCTTGCTATGCCAAGTGGCGCTAGTATCGTAGCTCAAGCGTTTGGTTTGACAACAGTTGCATTTGGTGCATTAAGCGTCTTTGCGATGAATACAAAACGCGACTTTACAACGATGGGCAAGATGCTATTTATAACTTTGATAGTTATCGTTGTGGCAGCGATCATCAACATTTTCGTTAAAAGCACGATGTTTCAACTTGTAATCGCAAGTATTTCATCGATCTTATTTAGTGCTTACATACTTTTTGATACACAAAATATCATCCGTGGCAACTACGAGACACCAGTTGAGGGTGCTGTTGCTTTGTATCTTGATTTTGTAAATTTATTTACATCATTACTACAAATTTTAGGCATTTTTAATAGAAATGACTAATGACGAGCGCATCTACCGAGTGATAGATGCGAATCTAAATAGGCTAAAAGAAGGACTTCGCGTCGTTGAAGATATAAAAAGATATGTCTTTGATGACGCCAAGCTCGCCTATAAGATAAAGTCCCTCCGCCACAAGGCAAAGATCCCACAAAAAGAATTTTTAAAATTTAGAAATTCACAAAATGACGTTTTAAAAACCAGCACAAAAAGCGAGCAAGAAAGATCAAATTTAGATGAGATCATCACTGCAAATTTCAAGCGTGCTCAGGAGAGCGCCCGCGTGCTTGAAGAGTGCTTTAAGCTTGTAAATTTAGAGCGAGCCGAGCTTTTTAAAAGCATAAGATACGAGCTTTATGAGCTTGAAAAAGAACTTTAACTAAAAATTTAAATCTTTTCTTGTATAATCGCAAACTATTTAAAAAATTTAAAGGAAATTTCGTGAGTTTAATATTTTTAATCTTACAATTTGTTCTAGCTGTCGTTATCACGATCGCAGTTTTACTCCAAAAGAGCTCATCTATCGGTCTTGGAGCATACAGTGGAAGCAACGAGAGCCTTTTTGGAGCAAAAGGACCAGCTGGATTTTTAGCTAAATTTACCTTTGTGGTGGGCGTTTTGTTTATCCTAAACACACTTGCGCTTGGATATTTTTACAACAAAGATCTAAAACGCTCTATCGTTGATAGCGTCGATAGCAAATCTCTAGTCATACCAAAATCAAACGGCGTGCCAGCAGCTCCTAGCGCACCACAAAATCCAGCAAAATAACAATGATAAAAACGTTTTTAGCGTCACTTTTGACGCTAACGTTTGCTTTGGCAGACGCTCACATTCTAGTTTATCACCGCTTTGACGAGCCAAGGCACGCTAGCACGGATATTTCTATTCAAAATTTAAGAGCTCAGTTTGAATACTTCAAAAATAACGGCTACGAAGTTGTCAAGCTATCAAGGCTTGTCGATGCGGTAAATGCTGGTGAGCCGATCCCTGATAACTGGATCGTTATAACGATCGATGATGGCTATAAGAGCTTTTATAACAAGGCGCTTGAAGTTTTTAAAGAGTATAACTACCCATTTGCGATGATGATATACGTCGAAGCAGTCGCTGGCAAATATGGCGACTATCTCACATTTGATCAGCTAAAAGAGCTAGAAGCTTACGGTGAGATTGGCTACCACTCATACGCTCATCCAAGGATGACTAGACTTAGCGATGAGGCCTTAAGAGAGGACTTTCAAAAGGGCGTTGAGACCTTTGAAAAACACATGGGTTATAAGCCAAAATACTTTGCAGTCCCTTACGGTGAGATCGATAGTAGGGTCGTCTCTTTGGCAAAAGAATTTGGCTTTTTAGCACTTTTAAATCAAAACTCAGGCGCAGTTTCAGATAAAAGCGATGTTTATGATCTTTACAGAACGCCGGTGATGAATGGCACAAAGATAGCACTAACTTTTAATAGCAAATTTTTAAATGCCCAGTGGATATTTCCAGAGGGCTATCCGCAAAATAACGCTATCGATAAACTCATCATCAAGACCGATACAAACGCAAGTGAGGGCAGTTTTTTCATGACTGGCTTTGACGGCTTTAGAAAAGTACCTATGACAAATGGCGTTTTTGAGTGTAAATTTAACCCACCACTTGATAAACGCAAAGTGTTAATGTCGCTAAAAGTAGATCATCACAGAAGCACAAAACTTCTAATAAAGGACACCAATGCTAAATAAAATTTACGATACCCAAAAAGAGGGTTGCGAAAAGGCGATCGCTTCTTTAAAACGCGATTTTACAACGCTAAGAACTGGCAAAGTAAATATCAACATCTTAGATAACGTTATGGTTGATTACTACGGCTCGCCAACTCCGCTTAATCAAGTAGCCACCGTACTTACAAGCGACGCTTCAACTATCGCTATCACTCCTTGGGAAAAGAGTATGATAAAAGCGATCTCATCAGCCATCCAAGCTGCAAATATCGGCGTCAATCCAAACAGCGACGGCGAGAGCGTTAAGCTATTTTTCCCACCGATGACCGTCGAGCAACGCCAAGAAAACGCAAAACACGCAAAAGCTATGGGCGAAAAGGCAAAAGTTAGTATAAGAAACGTTAGAAAAGACGCAAACGACGAGGTCAAAAAGCTTGAAAAAGACAAAGCTATAACTGAAGACGAGAGCAAAAAGGGTCAAGATGAGGTTCAAAAGATAACCGACGCCTATACCGCAAAGATCGACACTCTCGTAAAAGAGAAAGAAGCCGAGCTTTTAAAAATCTAAATTTACTTAGAAATTTGCGCCCCTTGCAAATTTCTAAACCCTCACTTTTAGCCACGTAATGTGGCTAAATTTCACTCTTTAAAGGACGACCTTGCAGATCGCCACTGAACTAAAAACCGCATTTGCTGATAAGAAAATTTTGCTTCTTACCATTTTGGTATTTAGCCTAGCTACCATTTTTCTTAGCCCAAACCAGATAGTGGATGAGTATAGAGGTTTTTGGCTGCTTGAGCCGCTACTTTTGGTCGCTATCTACCTAAATAAAAGGCAAATTTTACTTCCTTTATACTTTTTGATATTTGGAGCTAGCCTTTACTTTTTTGGCCTTAAGCTAAGCGGTCACGCTAGCGATCTTGTGGCACTTTATCTCATAGCTTTTGTGCTTTTATTTTCTTTAAATTTTGCCAAAGATAATGAGAAATTTATAAGTCAGAGCCTGGCAAGACTTTTAAATTTACTCATCTCATTTGCCCTTTTCCACCTATTTTTTCTTGGCATTGTGGCTATTTGTGCAGGGCTTAACTACCTTTTTGATTTAGAGCTTTTAACCAGCCACAGGACGCAAAGGCTCTATCTGACACTGGCCTCTTTTGCTCTGCCTTGTCTATTTATCTTTTTTGAGAGCAAATTTAGCGAGTACAGGCTCTTAAATTTCATCAAGATCGCTATAAATTTCATCCTAAATCCCGTGCTCATCATCTATGTGGTGCTTTTAAATTTATACTGCATTTATAGGCTTGTTTTGCTTGAGCTGCCACGAGGCGGAGTAGCCTATATCGTGCTTGCCTGCTTGATCGCTGGCTTTGTTTTAAGAGGGCTAAATTTACTTATCAAAAGCCAAATTTATGATCAAATTTTCAGGCTCTTGCCACTTTTTGTTATCTTGCCTAGCATAATGCTTTGGTGGGGCGTTATGCACAGGGTCGGCGAGTACGGCCTAAGTGAGCCTAGGATCTATCTCATCGCCTGCGTGATATTTGCAAATTTGAGCTATTTTGCGATGATATTTCTTAGAAATTTCCCTTATAAATTTTTAGCATTTTTCATGATATTTGGCATATTTTTCACGCATTTTGTCCTTGATACGAAGCAGCTTGTGCTAAATTCTCAAAAAGAGCTTTTGCTAAGAGAGCTAAGGGCGCTAAATTTGCTTGATAGTAGCGGCTTGCTAAGTGGTGACGTGAGCAAGATAGACAAAGAGAAGCTCTACTTTTTGCAAGATAAATTTGACTTTTTAGTAGAAAATGGCGATAAATTTGCACTAGAAAATAAAAAATTTATAGCGGGTCTTGAGGTGGCTGAGCAGAAAAATTGGCAGATATTTAGCATAGATTTTAGTGGCACCGCTATAAACGTGAAAGATGCGACCATCAAAATGCCCATCGCAAGCAGCACAAATGGCGATGAGCTCGTCATGCAGCTAGATCATGAAAGCGTTAGCATAAATATGCAAAAGCACTTAGAAAAGGCGCTCTCAAGTCTAAATTTAAAGCCAGATGGCGACTTTGGCGCTGAGGTCTTTGAGCGGCTAAAAGAGAAGCTTTTGATCTTTGAAGTAGGCAAAAGGGTCTTTGTTCTGCGCTCTATGGAAATCGTGCAAGAAAACGGAGTTTATAAATTTTACGACGCAAGCGTGCTTTTTTATATGGAGGATGCGTTGCTAAAATAGTGAGCTCTGCGCTAGTTTTGGCTTTATGACAAAGCTTTTTCTATGAAAGTCCGAGTAGCCAAATTTAGCTATGGCATCTATGTGCGACTTTGTGCCATATCCCTTGTGCCCTGCAAAGCCGTATGCTGGATAAAATTTATCCCAGCCACTCATCAAGCGGTCACGGCTTACTTTTGCTAATATGCTAGCAGCACTTACCCCAGCGACC
This sequence comes from Campylobacter concisus, assembly GCF_050447505.1. Lineage (GTDB taxonomy): Bacteria > Campylobacterota > Campylobacteria > Campylobacterales > Campylobacteraceae > Campylobacter_A > Campylobacter_A concisus_BP. The sequence continues at coordinate 39,606 of NZ_JALMFZ010000002.1, forward strand.
TTGCCGTCAGCCTTTATCATAGTCGTTATACCAACGCCGTAGTCTAAATTTCCATCGTAAATGATCTCAAAGCCCTCAAAATGTGCCTTGAAAAGTTTGAGCGCGCGCCTTAGGCACTCACTTAGCCCAAGCTCGTCTATCTGGGCGTTTGAGAAGTAGGCGATGAGGAAATTTGAGCTTTTTGTGATCTCTTTAAAGAGCTCTTCGCGCCTTTTTGCGGTTAGTTTTTTGGAGTCGTTTAGGCCAGAAATTTCGCTATTTAGCACGCAAGCAGCCACGCTTAGTGGTCCAGCCAGCGCCCCACGCCCAGCCTCGTCGATACCACAAATTTTAGCCATTACAGCCCGACTTCATCGCTAAAGTAAGCTCTTAGCTCCTCAAGTGGGACGCTGATTTGCTCCTCGTTTAAAAATGTAAGCCCAAGCGGCGAAAGCACGAAGTTATCGCTCATACCAGCGGTTGCTAGGACTGCTTTTAGATGTTCGTTATTCATATCTTTAAAAATTTGCTTTAGCTTTAGCTTTTTGTTCGTCGCAAGTGAGATCACCTCGCAGTTTATCTTGGCGTTTTTGTAGGTGCAAACGCTTTTTATCTTATCATTTATATAGTAGATATTTTCCAGGCTCTCGTACTGGCTGTTTGGCCACTTTTTGCGCTCGCTTTTTAGGTCGTAAAGTAGTGAAAGTAGCTTGTTTTTGTGCTTTTTGGCTAGCTCTGTCGGAAAGATATCGTTGATGATCGCTTCATATTTTGTGCCATTTGCCTCGGTCATTTGGATGCCGATATTTAGGATCTCATACTCGTTTGTAGCCCTTAAAGTGGCGTTATAGGCTTTGTTTTTAACGACGATCTTGCCTTTTAGCTCGCCATTTTCGTTTTTAACGTCTAAATTTATCTTATCAGAGACAGCATTTAGCGATGAAATTTCACTGCCATTTTGCTCTAAAGAGCCCTTTTCAAAGTCGTACTTGGCGTTGTCAAAAAAGATGTGGCCGCTTATCTTGGCTGGGACTTTAAAGCTCTTGGTTTGTTTGAAATTTTCAAATTCATCTTTGAAATAGTTTAGATAAACTTCAAATTTAACTCCGTTTGCGTTGCCTGTAAATTTGTAGAATTTGGCCCAGTTTTCGTGGTTTATCTCATAGCCAAAAAGGCTTGCTGCGAGGATTAAGACTCCTAAAAATACTCTCATGCTCCGTCCTTCGTTTTTTTGATTATAACTTTTTTATTTCTGTGCTTTTAAAACAATAACCAAACAAAGGGTGTAAATTTACAAACCAAGGCTCCACCTAGAAAATGGCAAGATTTCGCATTTTATCCCCTCGATGCTTAGCTCGGCTTGGTTTGCGACGCTGATGATTTGAAGTTTGCTAACGCCTAGCTCTTTTAGGCTCGCGTGGAGTTTTTTAAATTTCAAAAATACGATCTCAGGCGCAGAAAAGGGCACACAGATGATCGCAAGCTTCCTTTTAGTAAGGAAAAAATCGATCTCTTTTGTATAAAAAATCTGCTCTTCAAATTTAAATAATTCACAAAATATTACATTGGTAAAATTTTTGGTAAAGTCCTTTTTAAAGCTAAGAGCATTTCTTAGTGCAAAGTCTTCAAAGTATAGCCTTTTGGTTGCATTTGGCTCATTAAATTTAGCTACCAATGATATATATCCGCTCTCTTCAAGCTCGCCTAAAGAAGCATATACGCTATCTTTTGATATCTTTATTCTTTCTTTTAATCTTTTGTAAAGCTCATAGACACTTAAGCTTTGCCCTTGAAAAGCCACACACTCTTTAAGTAAATTTATATGTATATCATCTAAATTTTCTTTAAGTATATTTTGTAGATACGAATTTACTTCGCTAATATCTAAAAGTGCTGAAGTAACGCTTCTGCCACGAGATAAAAAATGGCTAAAAAGCGCGTCTTGATCTAGGTTTTTATGAAAAAATGCTATAAATTCCTCGTAATCTAAAAAGCGTAAATTTAAACTCTTAAATTCTTCTAACTTTATACTCTTTTTGTTTGTTGTAAATATTATATTTTCTACATTATCTTTTAAAATTTTATAAAAATTATCAGCGGTTATTTGTGAGTCAAGATTGTCTATTGCTACTATTTTTACATTACTATTTATTTTTAAAAAACTTATCAAATTTTCTAAAATCTCACTCTTATCGACCCTAATATCGTTTAAATTTATATATAAACTCTCTTCATTTTTAAATTTTTTTAGATAGTCAATTACTAGTGATGTTTTACCACTTGCATTTGCCCCTATTATGATAGTTTTTGATGAATCTATAGTTAATTTTCTATCTATAAATTTGATATTTTTGGGCGGATTTTGATAAAGCACATTTAGGATTTGCATTTTTGGCCTTTTAAATTTGAAAGATTATAGCGAAGTTTCCTTATAAAGAGGAAAAAAATGAAATTTGACGCCAAAAAAACGATGGCAAAATTTAACGATTTTTAAGTAGGAGGGGGTAGAATGCGTTAAATTTTTATTTGAAAGGCGGATATTATGAAAAAAATTACGGTTTTTTGCCTAATGTTAATAAGTGCTTTGGCGATAGACAATCCGATGGCAGATATACTAAAGGACTATGAAAACAAGTGTAATGCCGGAGACGAGATGGTGTGCGGTGTGGTGGGCGGAGTTTATGATTTTGCCTTTGAGGTGTACGGGGTAAAGCAAGACTACGGCAAGGCGATGAAATTTTATAAAAAGGGCTGCGATAATGGAAACTACAGGTCGTGCAATAATCTAGGCTTTATGTACGAAAATGAAAAAGGCGTAAAGAGGGACTACAAAAAAGCGTTTGAGTTATATACTAAGTCTTGCGACATCGGAAACGACGCGCTCGGTTGTAGAAATCTCGGATTTTTGTATATCAATAAGCATGTTTCAGGCATAAATGAGAAGCAAGCGTTTTTGGAAGGATTTGGGCGTGTTAAAAAAAGTTGCGACATCACGCCGGATTTTACTGCTTGCAGCTTTTTGGGCGATGCATATTTAGGAATAAATGAGAAAAATGACGCAATGAAATATTATCAAAGAGCATGCGCTGCCGGGGCTACCGATAATGTTGTTCAATCTTTTGAAGGAGGCGTTAAGCTTTGGCAACTAACCTGCGGAATGTACGAACTTTTAAAGCAAGGCTCAAGGTGATTTTGAAATTTGGACATGACTTTAAACTGTCCAAATTTATCCCAAATCAAATTTAAATATTTCTCTTCAAATTTTCAGCCAAATTTACAAAAGCTTCCTTATAAAAAGGAAATAAATAGTACAAATTCTATAAAAAAATCCCAAATTCTTGACTTTATATACACTTTTTTGTAAAATCGCAGTCTCTTTACGAAAGACCTATGTCTTGCTCGTACGATCGCTTGATCCTATGCGAGTTATTTTGATGTAAAGAGGTCGCGAGTTTGCGACAAGTTCTTTTTAAAGGAAAACACATGGAAAGAATCAGGTTAAAGCTAAAAGCTTACGACCATAGAGTTCTAGACCGCACTGTTGCAGCAATCGTAGAAGCTGTCAAACGAACAGGTGCCGACGTTCGTGGCCCGGTACCAATGCCTACAAAGATCAAACGCTATACAGTCTTAAAATCTCCACACATCAACAAAGACTCACGTGAGCAGTTTGAGATGAGAATACACGCTCGTATGCTTGACATCGTAGCTGCTACTCCAGAAACTGTAGATAGCCTAACAAAACTCGACCTAGCTCCAGAAGTTAATGTCGAAGTTCGTGCGATGAAATAAGCGGACAAAAGGATAAGAGTATGGAATATATTGTAGAAAAAATAGGCATGAGTAGAACGATTGCCACGAAGAGTACGCCAGTTACACTACTTAAGCTAGTTGAGGCTAAAGTATGTGAGATCGACGAAAACAAACGTGCTATCGTAGCGTATGCCCACACTAAAGCAAACAACAAAGCTATCGCTGGTCAGCAAAAGAAATACAATCTGACAGCAGAATTTAACAAATTTGCTACGCTTGAAGTAGCTAATAGCGAAGTTGGAAACCTAGACTTTACACCATTAAATGAGGCTAAAATTTTAAAAGTTAGCTTTAACTCAAAAGGTAGAGGCTACCAAGGTGTGGTAAAAAGACATGGTTTCGGTGGTGGTCCAAAAAGCCACGGCTCACGTTTCCACAGACGCCACGGATCAATTGGTAACTGCGAATGGCCAGGTCGTGTTCAACCAGGTATGAAAATGGCAGGACACATGGGTAATGAGAAAGTTACTGTTAAAAACGAGCTAATAAGCTTTGACGCTCAAAATGGCATCGTAGTTGTAAAAGGTTGCGTTCCTGGTCACAATGGTGCAATGGGTAAAATAAGGATTGTAAAATGAGTAAAATTCACGTATTAAACGATAAATTTGAAAATTCAGGCGAGTTAGAGCTTCCTGCAAGCTACGCTGAAGTAAATCCGCACAACCTATATCTTTATGTAAAATCTTACCTTGCTGGTATAAGAGCAAATTCGGCTCACACTAAAAGCCGTGCTTTTGTAAGCGGTGGTGGTAAAAAACCATGGAGACAAAAAGGACGTGGTGGTGCAAGAGCGGGTTCAACTAGAACTAACGTTTGGGTAGGCGGTGCAGTTGCATTTGGTCCAACAAACGAGAAAAACTATTTTCAAAAAGTCAATAAAAAACAAAAAAGACTAGCTCTTGAGTACGCTTTGGCAGTAAAAGCACAAGATGGTAAAATTTTCGCAGTAGATAGCATCTCAATCGAGTCTGGAAAGACAAAAGATGCAGCTAATATCATCAAAAATTTAAAAGTAAAAGACGCGCTTATCGTTAAAGATTTACTAGACGATAAAACACTACTTGCTTTTAGAAATTTAGCAAACTGCTATGTAGTAGATGCAAATGAGGTAAATGCTTATCTTGTCTCTACATTTAGTTCGGTTATCATTGAAAAAACTGCACTAAAAACTATAACAAAAGAGGGCTAAAATGGCGGATATAACTGATATCAAAACAATTATTTATACAGAAAAAACTCTAGGCCTTCAAGAACAAGGCGTTGTTGTTATCCAAACTTCACCAAGAGTTACAAAAAACAGCTTAAAAGCGGTTTTGCAAGAGTATTTTGGAGTAACGCCTGTTCGCGTAAATTCACTTAGAATTAGTGGCAAGGTTAAGCGTTTTAGAGGAAGAGCAGGCCAACGTGACGAGATAAAGAAATTCTACGTTAAGTTACCTGAAGGCGTAAGCCTAGAAAATACGGAGGCGTAAGATGGCTATAAAATCATATAAACCATATACACCTAGTCGTAGATATATGACTGGACTAAGCTCTGAAGATATAACAGCTAAACCAAGCGTTAGAAGCTTGCTTGTTAAACTACCTGCGTCTGGCGGTAGAAATAACAATGGTCGTATAACTTCAAGACACAAAGAAGCAGGTGCAAAAAAACTTTATCGTATCATAGACTTCAAACGTCGCAAATTTGGTATAGAAGGTAAAGTTGAAGCGATCGAGTACGATCCAAACAGAAACTGTCGTATCGCTCTTATAGCTTACAAAGATGGCGAAAAGCGCTACATAATTAGACCAAACGGCCTAAATGTTGGCGACGTTATCGCATCTATCGATGAGGGCTCACTAGATATTAAACCAGGCAACGCTATGAAATTAAGATTTATCCCAGTTGGTACTATCGTTCATAACGTTGAGCTAAAACCTGGTAAAGGCGCTCAGATAGCTCGTTCAGCTGGTGGTTATGCTCAGCTAATGGGTAAAGAAGAGAAGTATGTTATCTTAAGAATGCCAAGTGGTGAGATGAGACAAGTACTAGCTGAGTGTATGGCAAGTATCGGTGTAGTTGGCAACGAAGACTGGGCTAACATCACCATAGGTAAAGCCGGACGTAATCGCTACCGCGGTATCCGCCCACAAACACGTGGTTCTGCTATGAACCCAGTTGATCACCCACACGGTGGTGGTGAAGGTAAGAAAAATTCAGGCCGTCACCCAGTTACTCCATGGGGTAAACCAACTAAAGGTGCTAAGACTCGCCGTAAAAAAGCTAGCGATAAGCTTATAATTTCAAGAAGGAAAGGAAAATAGAGATGGCAAGATCACTCAAAAAAGGTCCTTTCGTAGATGATCATGTAATGAAAAAAGTTATTGCCGCAAAAAATGCAAACGATAACAAACCAATCAAGACTTGGTCAAGACGTAGCACGATTGTACCTGAAATGATTGGACTAACATTTAACGTTCATAATGGCAAGAGCTTTATTCCTGTATATGTTACAGAAAATCATATAGGCTATAAACTTGGCGAATTTGCTCCAACACGCACATTTAAGGGTCACAAAGGCTCAGTGCAAAAGAAAATCGGCAAGTAAGGGGAGATGATATGAGTAAAGCAATTATAAAATTCGTAAGACTTTCTCCTACAAAAGCAAGACTTATAGCAAGAGAAGTTCAAGGTATGAATGCCGAGCTAGCACTTGCAAGCTTGCAATTTATGCCAAATCGTGGTGCTAAGTTTATAGCAAACGCTATTAGCTCAGCAGTAGCAAATGGCGGATTTGAACCAGAAGAGGTTGTAGTAACTAGTTGCCGCGTTGATGCTGGTCCTGTATTAAAGAGATTTAGACCAAGAGCAAGAGGAACAGCGAGCAAAATTCGCAAACCTACTTCTCATGTAATGGTAGAAGTATCTAAACCTGAAAAGAAGGAAGCATAATATGGGACAAAAAGTAAATCCAATAGGTCTTAGACTAGGAATTAACCGCAACTGGGAATCTAGATGGTTTCCAACCAAACAAAGTCTTCCTGAAAATATCGGTGAAGATTACAAAATTCGTGCATTTTTAAAGAAAAAACTTTACTATGCAGGAATTAGCCAAATTCTAATCGAAAGAACGGCTAAAAAACTTCGTGTAACCGTGGTTGCAGCTCGTCCTGGTATCATCATCGGCAAAAAAGGTCAAGATGTTGAAAACCTAAAGAACGAAGTTAGCAAACTTATCGGCAAAGAAGTAAATGTAAATATCAAAGAAGAAAGAAAAGCTCAAGCTTCAGCTCAACTTGCTGCTGAAAACGTAGCTATGCAACTTGAAAAGCGTGTCGCATTTAGACGTGCTATGAAAAAAGTTATCCAAGGTGCTCAAAAATCAGGCGCTAAAGGTATCAAAATTTCAGTTGCTGGTCGTTTAGGTGGCGCTGAGATGGCAAGAACCGAGTGGTATCTAGAAGGTCGCGTTCCGCTTCATACTCTTAGAGCGAAGATCGATTACGGTGTAGCTGAGGCTCATACGACTTATGGAAACATAGGTATTAAAGTATGGATTTTTAAAGGTGAGGTTCTTCAAAAAGGTGTTCAACCTGAAAAAACTGAAGAAGAAGCACCTAAGAAAACACGTAGAGCAAGAAGAGGTAAATAATTATGTTGATGCCTAAAAGAACGAAATTTCGTAAGCAAATGAAAGGTCGCAACCGTGGTTATGCGACTCGTGGAGCATCTTTAGCAACTGGCGAATTTGCACTTAAAGCTGTTGAAGCTGGTAGGGTAAATTCACGCCAAATAGAAGCTGCTCGTCAAGCTCTAACTCGTCACGTAAAGAGACAGGCTAAAATTTGGATTAGGGTTTTCCCTGACAAGCCACTTACTAAAAAACCTCTACAAACTCGTATGGGTAAAGGTAAGGCTGGAGTTGAAGAGTGGGTTATGAACATTAAACCTGGTCGTATAATATTTGAAATGGCTGGTGTTGACGAAGAGTTAGCTCGTGAAGCTTTAACTTTGGCTCTACACAAACTTCCTTTCAAATCAAAATTTGTAACGCGAGAGAGTGAAAATGAAATATACTGAGTTAAAAGATAAGAGCGTTGCAGAATTAAACGCGTTGCTAAAAGAGAAAAAGGTGCTTTTATTTACACTTAAACAAAAGCTAAAAACTATGCAGTTAAGCAACCCTAATGAGATTAGTGCTGTTCGCAAAGAGATAGCTCAGATCAACACTGCAATTAGTGCAACAAGACAAGGGGCGTAAAATGGCATTAAAAAGAGAAATTCAAGGTGTTGTTTTACAAAAAGCTGGAGATAAAACAGCTACTATTTTGGTAGAAAGACGCGTTATGCATCCAAGATACCATAAATTTGTAAAACGCTTTAAGAAGTATTTAGTTCATGATGAGAAAAATGAGACAAGAGCAGGCGATACAGTTGTTGCAGTTGAGTGCAGACCACTTTCAGCTCGCAAGAATTTTCGCTTAAAAGCTGTATTGGCAAAGGGAGTTGAGTAATGATTCAAAGTTTTACAAGACTTGCAGTTGCTGATAACAGCGGCGCAAAAGAATTAATGTGTATAAAGGTTCTTGGCGGCAGCAAAAGAAGATACGCTACACTTGGCGATATCATAGTTTGCTCTGTTAAAAAAGCTCTTCCAAATGGTAAGATCAAAAAAGGACAGGTTGTAAAAGCTGTTGTTGTAAGAACTAAAAGAGAGGTTCAAAGAGATAATGGTTCGCTAATCCGCTTTGACGAGAATGCAGCTGTTATACTTGATAGCAAAAAAGAGCCAGTCGGCACTCGTATTTTTGGACCAGTTGGACGTGAAGTTAGATATGCTAACTTTATGAAGATTGTTTCGCTAGCTCCGGAGGTTTTATAATGGCTAATGTAAAATTTAAAGTCAAAAAAGGCGATACTGTTAAGATCATCGCTGGCGACGATAAAGGCAAAACTGGTAAAATTTTAGCAGTTCTTGCAAAAAAAGGTCAGGTTATAGTTGAGGGATGCAAAATAGCTAAAAAAGCTATCAAACCAAGCGAAAAAACTCCAAATGGTGGTCACGTAAATAAAGAGATGCCAATTGATATATCAAACGTCGCGAAAGTTGAAGGATAAGAGATATGAGTAGATTAAAAGATAAATTTAACGAAACTATCAAACCAGCTCTCGTAAAAGAATTTGACATCAAAAATCCAATGCTTATCCCTGCGCTCGAGAAGATCGTGATCAGTGTAGGCGCTGGAGACTCTGCGAAAGATCAGAAAGTGCTTCAAAATATGGCTGATACCATTTCACTTATCGCTGGACAAAAAGCGGTTATAACTGATGCTAAAAAATCAGTTGCTGGCTTTAAAGTTCGCGAGGGTTTCCCTGTTGGTATCAAAGTAACTTTGAGAAAAGAGCAAATGTATGCTTTCTTAGATAAGTTAATCAGCGTTGCTCTTCCAAGAGTTAAAGACTTCCGTGGTCTTCCAAAAAATGGCTTTGATGGACGTGGAAACTATAACTTTGGTCTTAGCGAGCAGCTAATGTTTCCAGAGGTTGAGTATGATAAAATTTTACGAACTCATGGTATGAATATTACGATTGCTACTACGGCTAAAAACGATAAAGAGGCATTCAAATTGCTAGAGCTATTTGGTGTGCCGTTTGCAAAAGGAAAGTAAAATGGCAAAGAAATCAATGATAGCAAAAGCTGCACGCAAGCCAAAATTTGCGGTTCGCGGCTATACTAGATGCCAAATTTGCGGTCGTCCGCACTCTGTTTATAAAGATTTTGGAATTTGCCGTGTTTGCCTAAGAAAAATGGCTAACGAAGGCCTAATACCTGGTCTTAAAAAAGCAAGTTGGTAAGGAAGAGAAATGTTGAACGATTTAATATCAGATGGATTAACACGCATTAGAAATGCAAGTATGAGAAGACTTGAGACTGCGAAATTGCTTCATTCTAAGGTTGTTGAGGCTACTCTTTCTATCCTTGCAGCAAAAGGCTATGTAGAGAGCTACAACGTTATCGAAGAAGGTAACAAGAAATTTATAAACGTAGTTTTAAAGTATGATGAGTACGGCAGAAGCGTCATAAACGAGCTTAAAAGGGTTTCAAAACCTGGTCGCCGTGTTTATCAAGGCAAAGACGACATTAAGCGTTTTAAAAATGGTTACGGAACAGTTATCGTTAGCACAAGCAAAGGCGTTATGAGCGGTATTGAGGCAAGTAAAGCTGGCGTTGGCGGCGAGGTTCTTTGCACCGTTTGGTAATAAACTGCGTTAAAAACGCTATTTTGACCTTATAACTTAAGGTTAAAATTTCTTTTTAGCTAGGTGAAATTTTATATTTCGCCAAAGCTAAATTTTGAAATTCAAATGAAGGTTTCGTCAAATTTGACGATCAAATTTACGGCATTGTGGTGTTTATTCGTAAATGTAGGAACACCCTAGACAAGTAAAGGAAAAAAATGTCACGTATTGGAAAACAGCCTATCGCTATCCCAAGTGGTGTAGACGTTAGCGTTGAAAATAATGTCCTAAAATTTAAAAAGGGCAATCACTTAAAAGAGCTTGACACAAAAGGTCACGTTGATGTCAAGATAGAAAATGGTCATATAGTTTTTGCTCCAAAGGGCGAAGATCGCCAAAGCAGAGCTTACTGGGGAACATATAGAGCACTTGCTAACAACATCGTAACTGGTATCACTCATGGCTTTACTCGCCAGCTTGAGATCAACGGCGTTGGTTATAAAGCAGCTGCAAAAGGTAAAATTTTAGAGCTTTCTCTTGGTTTTTCACACCTTATCAACTATGAGCTACCAGCAGGCGTTGAAGCTAGCGTTGATAAAAACGTTATTACTATCAAAGGTGACGACAAACAAGTAGTAGGTCAAGTGGCTGCTCAAGTTAGAGGATTTAGACCACCTGAGCCATATAAAGGCAAGGGCGTTAAATATCTAGAAGAACGTATCATCCGCAAAGCGGGCAAGACATCTAAGAAGTAAGGAGCGGTAAATGACAGCAAAAGTACTAAAAAGAAAAATCGCTCTTAGAATTAAGAGAAAAAGAAGAATCAGAGGTAAAATTTCTGGTGTTGCAACTTGCCCAAGAGTTTCTATTTTCAAATCAAACAGAACCCTTTATGTTCAAGCGATTGACGACGTTACGGCTACCACACTAGCTGCAGTTGATGGTAGAAAAATAGGCATAAAAGCAAATAAAGAAGGTGCGGTCACTTTAGCTAAAGAATTTGCTAAGGCTTTGAAAGCTAAGAAGATAGATGTTGCAATTTTTGATAGAAATGGTTATCTATACCATGGCGTTATCGCAGCATTTGCTGAAGCTTTAAGAGAAAATGGCATCAAGCTATAACCCAAAGGAAAATCGATGGAAAAATATAATAGAGAAGAATTTGAAGAAGTAATCGTCGATATCGGTCGGGTTACAAAGGTTGTTAAAGGTGGTCGTAGATTTAGATTTACAGCTTTAGTTGTTGTTGGTAATAGAAATGGCCTAGTTGGCTTTGGATATGGCAAAGCTAAAGAGGTGCCAGATGCGATGAGAAAAGCGATTGACGACGCATTTAAAAATATTATCCACGTTAAGATCAAGGGCACAACTATCCCTCACGACGTAGAGGTAAAATACAACGCAAGTAGAATGCTACTTCGTCCAGCTAGCGAAGGTACTGGTGTTATTGCTGGTGGTAGTGCGCGTCCTATTATCGAGCTTGCAGGTATTAAGGATATCCTTACTAAATCACTTGGCTCAAACAACTCAGCAAACGTCGTTCGTGCTACTATAAAAGCACTTAGTTTGCTAAAAAGCTAAGAGAAAGGAGTTAAGATGGCATTAGAAAAATTAACACCTGCTGCAGGTTCAACTCATGCAACTAAAAGAATAGGTCGTGGTCAAGGCAGTGGCAATGGCAAAACTGCTGGCAAAGGCAACAAAGGTCAAAGAGCAAGAAAAGGCTACAATGAAAAAAGAGGCTTTGAGGGCGGACAACAACCACTTCAAAGACGTCTTCCAAAAGTAGGCTTTGCTTCTAAATTTGAAAAACCTTATGTTATCAACATTGAAAAGATCGCAGCTATAAAAGAGCTTGCGGAAATTTCAATAGCAACAATAGCTAGCGTTCATAAAATTTCAAAGAGCGTTACTAAGATAAAACTAATCGGTGCAAGCGCAAAAGCTCTTGCTTCAAAGATCAAAGACGAGAACGTTAGCGTTAGCGGAACAAAATAATGGATAAAACACTGACCAACAAGATTTTAATCACGTTGGCATTTTTGTTCGCATACAGGATACTGGCTTATGTACCAGTTCCTGGTGTTAATGTCGACGTAATTAAAGAATTTTTCAATTCAAACAATAGCAACGCCTTGGGTCTATTTAATATGTTTAGTGGTAAGGCCGCTGAGCGTTTAAGTATCATATCTCTAGGCATTATGCCTTACATCACAGCTTCGATCATCATGGAGCTTCTAGCAGCGACATTTCCAAAGTTAGGTCAGATGAAAAAAGAGCGCGACGGTATGCAAAAATATATGCAAATCATACGTTATGCAACTATCGTTATCACTCTTGTACAATCAATCGGCGTCTCTATCGGACTTCAAAGCTTAAGCGGTCGTGGTGGCGAGCAAGCTATCATGATAGATATGAATTTATTTATCGCGATCTCTGCTGTATCTATGCTAACTGGCACTATGCTACTTATGTGGATAGGTGAGCAGATCACGCAGCGCGGTATAGGCAATGGTATAAGTCTTATCATCTTTGCAGGCATCGTCTCTGGCATACCTAGTGCGATTGGCGGAACTGTAAATTTGGTAAATACTTCTGAGATGAATTTCCTAACAGTCATCGCTATTTTGGTGATCATTTTAGCGACCATCGGTGCTATTATCTTTGTCGAGATGGGCGAAAGACGTATACCTATTTCTTACTCAAGAAAAGTGATAATGGAAAATCAAAACAAGCGTATAATGAACTATATACCGATCAAAGTAAATTTAAGTGGCGTTATCCCACCGATATTTGCTAGTGCGATTTTGATGTTTCCAAGCACTATTTTGCAGGCTAGCACAAATCCAGTAATCCAGGCTATCAACGACTTTTTAAGTCCAAATGGCTATATGTTTAATGTTTTAACATTTTTATTTATCATCTTTTTTGCGTTTTTCTACGCATCTATCGTGTTTAACACAAAAGATATAAGTGAAAATTTGAAAAAACAAGGCGGATTTATCCCAGGTGTTAGACCAGGCGAGAGTACAGCTAGCTATCTAAATGAAGTAGCTGGCAGGCTAACTTTAGGTGGAGCTTTGTACTTGGGTATCATTTCAACATTACCTTGGGTACTTGTAAAGACTATGGGCGTACCATTTTATTTTGGCGGTACATCAGTTCTTATTGTGGTTTCAGTAGCACTTGATACGATGAGACGTATAGAAGCCCAGTCTTATACAAATAAATACCAAACTCTAAGTGCGGTAGGTCTATAAAATGGCTATCACGCTAAAAAGACCAGCTGAGATAGAGAAAATGAGAGCGGCGAACAAGATCGTCGCTCGAACACTTGATCACGTTTCTACGATCATAAAACCTGGAATTTCACTTCTTGAGATAGATAAAATTTGCGAAGATATGATAAGAGCCGCTGGAGCAAAACCTGCCTTTAAAGGGCTTTATGGCTTTCCAAATGCAGCTTGCATAAGCGTCAATGAAGTGGTGATCCACGGAATTCCAAATGAATACAAGCTAAAAGAGGGCGATATCGTTAGTGTAGATATTGGTTCAAATTTAGATGGTTATTTTGGCGATTCAGCTAGGACGTTTGGAGTTGGTAAAATTTCAAAAGAAGACGAGGCTTTGATCGCTTGCTCAAAAGACGCGCTATATTTTGCGATAGATTTTATAAGAGCTGGTATGCACTTTAAAGAGATTAGCTACGAGCTTGAGAAATTTATACTAGGCAGAGGCTATGTACCTTTGCGCGGATATTGCGGTCATGGCATAGGCAAAAGGCCACATGAAGAGCCAGAAATTCCAAACTATCTTGAAGGAAACAATCCAAAAGCTGGACCAAAGATAAAAGAGGGAATGGTTTTTTGTATAGAGCCGATGATTTGCCAAAAAGATGGCACGCCAGTTTTAGGAAGCGATAACTGGAAAGTAACCTCAAAAGATGGTTTGAGAACTAGCCATTATGAGCATTGCATGGCGATAGTTAATGGCAAAGTCGAAATTTTAAGCCAAGCGTAAATTTTATAGCAAAAATTTAAAGAAAGGAGAGTTTGTGGCAAAAGATGATGTCATTGAGATTGATGGAAATGTTGTTGAAGCACTGCCAAATGCAACTTTTAAAGTTGAGCTTGACAACAAACATATAATTTTATGTCATATCGCCGGTAAGATGAGAATGCATTATATAAAGATAATGCCTGGCGACCGCGTAAAAGTAGAACTTACGCCATATAGCCTAGACAAGGGCAGGATCACTTATAGATATAAGTAAATTTGATTTTGTGGCAAATATGCTAAGTAAATTTAAAGCTGGTTTTGGGTAAAATCCAAGCTTTGCGAAAAGCTGTATGAAGAATTATTTTCAAAGTTCCCCACTTATTTTGAAAATAGTTGGTTTAAATTATTTCTTTAGACCTGATGCAGCCCCTAAAAAAGTGGAATAAATTTTTAGGAGACTAAAATGAAAGTTCGTCCTTCTGTAAAGAAGATGTGTGACAAATGTAAAATTGTCAAACGTAGTGGCATAATTCGTGTTATCTGCGAAAATCCAAAACATAAACAAAGACAAGGATAAGGCATGGCACGTATTGCAGGTGTAGATTTACCAAACAAAAAGAGAATAGAGTATGGTTTGACTTATATCTATGGTATAGGTCTTTATAAATCTCGTCAAATCCTTGACGCAGCTGGAATTTCTTACGACAAGAGAGTTTACGAGCTTAGCGAAGACGAAGCAGCAGCTATCCGTAAAGAAATTCAAGAGCACCATATCGTTGAGGGTGATTTGAGAAAACAAGTTGCTATGGATATCAAAGCTCTTATGGATCTTGGAAGTTATAGAGGTCTTCGCCACAGAAAGGGTCTTCCTGTTCGTGGTCAAAAGACTAAAACTAATGCTAGAACCAGAAAAGGCAGACGTAAAACTGTCGGTGCGGCTACTAAGTAAGGCAAGGGTTAAAGGATAATAAATGGCGAAAAGAAAAATTGTTAAGAAAAAAGTAGTTAGAAAAAGCATAGCCAAAGGTATCGTTTATATCAGTGCAACATTTAACAACACTATGGTAACTGTAACTGATGAAATGGGAAATGCTATTGCATGGAGTAGTGCAGGTGGCTTAGGCTTTAAAGGTAGTAAAAAATCAACTCCTTATGCAGCTCAACAAGCTGTAGAAGATGCTTTAAACAAAGCAAAAGAACACGGCATTAAAGAAGTTGGCATCAAGGTTCAAGGTCCAGGTAGCGGACGTGAAACGGCTGTGAAGAGTGTAGGTGGTGTTGAAGGCATAAAAGTAACTTTCTTCAAAGATATCACGCCTTTACCACACAATGGTTGCAGACCGCCAAAACGCCGCCGCGTATAATTAGAGAAAATTAGGAGAAATTATTATGGCTAGATATACAGGACCTGTTGAAAAATTAGAAAGACGTCTTGGTGTGTCTCTTGCGTTAAAAGGCGAAAGAAGACTTGCTGGTAAAAGTGCTTTAGATAAAAGAAACTATGCGCCAGGACAACACGGACAAAGAAGAGCAAAGATAAGCGAATATGGCTTACAACTTCGTGAGAAGCAAAAAGCTAAATTTATGTATGGTGTTTCAGAGAAACAATTTAGAAGATTATTCCAAGAAGCAGCACGCCGCGAGGGCAACACAGGTGCTCTTTTAGTTCAACTATTAGAGCAGAGATTAGACAATGTTGTTTACAGAATGGGCTTTGCAACGACTCGTCGTTTTGCTCGCCAGCTTGTAACTCACGGACATATTTTAGTAAATGGCAAGAGAGTGGACATCCCATCTTACAGAGTAGAGCCAGGCTCTAAAATCGAAGTTGCTGAGAAATCTAAAAACAATCCACAAATCGTTCGCGCGATCGATCTTACAGCTCAAACTGGCATCGTTGCTTGGGTAGATGTGGAAAAAGAGAAAAAATTTGGAATTTTTACTAGAAATCCAGAAAGAGAAGAGGTTATCATTCCTGTTGAGGAAAGATTTATAGTAGAGCTTTATTCGAAATAATAGAGGGTATAAAGATGAGAAAGATTACTACATCAGCTTATATGCCAACTGAAATAGAAGTTAAAAGTGTTAGCGAAAATGTCGCTAACATTACAGCATATCCTTTTGAAGCAGGTTATGCTGTTACTTTGGCTCACCCACTACGCCGTCTTCTTTACACAAGCACAGTAGGCTTTGCTCCTATTGGTGTAAAGATAAAAGGCGTTAGTCACGAATTTGATAGTATGCGTGGTATGCTTGAAGACGTGGCATTTTTTATTATAAATTTGAAGAAGATCAGATTTAAATTAAAAAGCGGCAGCGAGCGTGAAGTTATAGAGTATAGTTTTAAAGGACCAAAAGAGATAACTGGAGCTGACCTAAATAACGACCTAGTTGAGATCGTTAATCCAGACGCATATCTTGCAACCATCAACGAAGATGCTGAGTTAAATTTCTCAGTTATCATCCAAAAAGGTATCGGATATGTTCCTAGTGAAGAGATCAGGGAAGAGATCGAAGACGAGTACATTGCACTGGACGCTTTCTTTACACCTGTTAAAAAAGCAGTTTATGAGATACAAAACGTCTTGGTTGAAGACGATCCAGACTACGAGAAGATCGTATTTACGATAACAACAGATGGTCAAGTTGGTCCAGTAGAGGCTTTTAAAAATTGTTTAGAAGCTATGTATCAACAAATGTCAGTATTTAAAGGAATTTTAGATATTGACGTTAGCGCCCCAGTTGCTAGTTCAAGTGCAAGCGGCGAGTTCTCAAAGCTACTTTCTAGTGTAGAAGATCTAAATTTAAGCGCTAGAAGTTTTAACTGCCTTGATAAGGCCGATATAAGATTTATTGGTGAGCTTGCGTTAATGGACGAAAATGAGCTTAAAGAGCTTAAAAATTTAGGTAAAAAATCTCTTGAAGAGATAAAAGCGGTTATGGAAGAGATAGGCTATCCAGTTGGTGTTGATGTGTTAAAAGATAGCAAAGAGCAACTCAGAAAGAAAATAACCGAGCTAAAATCACAAATGAGTGCAAAAGAATAAAAGGACAATAGATGAGACATAAACACGGATATCGCAAACTTGGTAGAACGTCATCTCATAGATCTGCATTGCTTAAGAATTTAGCGATAGCTATCATCAAAAGCGAAAAGATAGAGACAACTTTACCAAAAGCAAAAGAGCTTAGAAGCTATGTTGAAAAGCTTATCACAAGAGCTAGAAAAGGCGACTCTAACGCTCACAGAGCAGTATTTGCTTCTTTGCAAGACAAAGAGACTACAAATAAGCTAGTTACTGAAGTAGCTCCAAAATTTAAAGAGCGCAACGGTGGCTATACAAGAATCATCAAAACTCGTGTTCGCAGAGGCGACGCAGCTGAGATGGCTTATATAGAGCTAGTAGCTGAATAATCCCCAGAGAGCCTATCTGGCTCTCTTTCTTTCTAAATTTTCTTTTTACGTTTATTTTTTAAAAAATTTTGTTTTAAATTTACCCATTTTAGTCTGTGGCAAATTTACAAGTCGGAGCATTATAAATTTTTATTTCGTGGCTTTTAGATGAGCTGACGCTATAGGTTAAAATAGTTAGTGTAAGTAAATTTATAGCGGTTTTAAAGCACAAAAAACGCAAGCAAACACTCTTTATTTTATGTCAAAACCTCCTAAATGAGGTTTTAAAATTCTAGCCCAAACTTATCTATTAAATTTCAAAGCTTGCATCATAAATTTCTTAATTTAGATCTAGTAGTTTTTAAATTTTACTTCGGTAATTTTTTGTGATATTTGCTTTAGGCGGGCTATTTCTATTTTGAGTGTTTCTGGGTCAAATCTATAAGCTAATTTGCGAAGTTTTAGGATTAAGGGCTTATATATTTAAAATGCAAAACAAAAAGCAGGGTAAATTATCTATACGAACTATCTCAAATTTAAATTATTCAAAAAAACAAATTTAAAATTTATAATCCAAAAAGTTGCAAATTTTAAATTTTGATAGACTACAAAAAGGGCTTGGCTAATGTAGCCAGGGTGGCGGATAAGATGACATAAATTTGATCTGAAATAGCCTATGATATGATAAAAGAGTTGTATATGATAAATCCAAAACCAAATATATAGACTAGATATGATAAAGCTAAACCAGATACAATAAAAACCAATAGATGCAAATTCTACAAAGTAAATTCTAAATTCCAGTCTTCTAAAATATTCAAATTTATCCAGTCCCAAGCCAGCCTAAATTTACAAGTCAAACTCTATAAATTTCTAAATTTTACTCTAAAGGAGACGATATTTGTTTAAAACTATCTTACAAAGGACTTGAGATGATAGGTGGCGTAAATGGAGCTAATGTAAATTTATATAGTGGCTTTCAAAACATTAGAGAGCAAAGCGCTAGCCATATCAAGCCTAGTGCGGACGAAAATTCCTTAAATTTCTCATCTCAGAATTTACCCAAAAAGACCAATCAAAGCAGCGAGCAGATAAATTTAAGTCGCACGAGCGAGAGCAAATTTAACAAAGATGATGAGCCACTAAAATTTGCTAAAGACTACTCACTCACAGGCATAGCCGCTAATGGCAAGATAAGCATCTGGGGCAAACTCATGGGATATGACAAGCAAATGAGCCAAGATGAGATAAACGAGCTTAAAAGCTTTGTTAGTCAGACCGAGGCGCTTGGCTTTGGAAGACTTTACGAATCGATCATCGGATACTATCCAACAAACGTCGATCTCTTTGCTAAAGAGTACACGTCAAAATATGATAGCAGCACCTTGCTCGGACTTGGTCGCAAGAGCCACGTGGAGGGCTTTGAGATACTTGATAAGGACCTGAGCGTCGAGGAGTTCAAGGATAGGTGGCTGGACTATGCGCTGAGGCAAAAATAAAGTAGGCAAATGCCTACTTCTCCCATACCAAACGAAATCCTAAATCATCATAAGATTTATGAATGTTTCTAATTTCGTCTCTATTTTCTGTTCTACACTCAGTTTTTGCAGATTTAAAAGAGCCGCCCTTTACGATAATATCATCCGCATCTTTAAAAGTCGAAGTCATCTCCCAAACATTTCCCCACATATCGATAGCTCCAACAGCCGACAACGTCTTTTTGTTGGCGTAAATAGATAGAGGTTTGTCTGATTGTTTTGCTGTATTCATCTGGGCATCTTTTGGCATGTGACCAGCCGCTAACTCCCACTCCTCCTCTGTTGGCAATCTTAAAGTTGTCCCTTTTTTATTAGATAACCATTGAGCATAAGCCATGGCATCATCGTAACTGATATTGTTAGCCGGGGTATCACTGCCACCTTTATTTAAACATTTTCTATCTGTTTCTCTACAAAATAGACTATATTCTTCGTTGGTAACTGGGGTATAAGAGATATAAAGATTTTCTTTTGCACCTATAATAGGTAAAAACCCATTAACAGGCGTTCTTGCATTTGGCAGCAATCTTGGATCACCAAATCTAGCCATAGTAGTATCAATCCTATGCTCTCTTTCAGCAAGCATATCATCAACTATTTTTTGCATCTCATCCACCAAAGATTTGTCTTTTGCTGTCTCTTTTAGCTCTTCTAATTTTGCTCTCTTTTTAGCAATTACCGCATCATAATTAGCCCCGACCTTGGCTCTTAATCTATTATAATTCTCTTTTGATGGAGTTTCTCTATATATCTTAATGAGCTCTTGAGTCTCTTTGTCTAAGGCTGGCCTCTCTTTTTCTATAAAGCTGCTACGACTATACATATTTGAGCCATTGTCGCCTGCAAAAAGTGGAGCTGACAAAGATAAAGCCAAAGCTGGAATTAAAATTTTTTTATTCATATAAAATCCTTTTAGATATTTTGTAGCTCAATCCTAGTGCGAAATTTACAATAAAAATACAATGTTAGTTAATCACACTCAAACTACAATGTGCAAAACACCGATAAGCTTGACGGCAATAAGGTCTAGCCTTGGTGATCGGTAGAAGCGAGAAGTTAGCGACCTACGATATCAATAAAGATGAGAAATTTGCCTACCTTAAGGAGATAATGCGCCTTGAAAAAAACGGCATAGATATACTAAAGCTAATGGAGAAAAGCCAGAAAAAGCGAAATTTAGACGTAAAAGTTTAGCTGTTTATAAATTTAACCCCCAAAGCCATCTTTTTACTTTCAAGTGATACAATTTTGATTTTAATTATTACATTTTACTTTAAATTTGACGGGAGCTCTTATGAAAAAAGTGGTTTGGTTAAATCCTGTTGTAAAAAACATCTACGACTTTGCAGCGCTTAAAGAAATTTTGCAAAACAAAGGCTTTAGTGTAGTAGAGTGTGAAAAAGACCACGTTAAAAGCGTAAAAAACGCATACAAAAACGCTCTTGCGCAAAGCGAGCTTATTTACGATAGTCGCTGTCCGAGGGCTGTAAATTTTATCAGGGCAAATTTCAAAGAACAAGCCGCATTCATTTCAAATTTAAACCCAATTTTGATAGAGAGCGCGCTTGAGCTTAGCTCAAAGCTAAAAGAGGACGAGTGGCTTTACGTGACGACGCCCTGTGAGGACTTGGCAGAGCTTGGCAGGGGGCTAAATTTGGAGCGAACCACATTTTTGACATGGAAAAGCTTTAGGGAGCAAAACGCTATAAATTTAAATATGCGTAGTATCGAGCAAAGTCCGATACCGCCGGGCTTTTTTACAAATTTGGGCGTAAAAACACTAAGTCTTAGCAGTAAAGAGAAGATAGAAAACGCCCTTTCATATAAATTTAGCGAGCTTAAAAACTACCAGATCATCGAGCTTTTATACTGCGAAAACGGCTGTCACAACGGAGATGGGCTGTGAAAGAAATTTTTAAAAAGAGCATTTTAATCCTAGCGATCTTTGCCATCTGGCAGGTCGTTTGCGAGCTAGAAATTTTCACGCCGTATATCTTGCCAAGTCCGCTAGTTACGCTAAAGACGATGTATAGCATGAGCCTAAGCGGCGAGCTTGCCACGCATACGATCATCAGCTTTAAGCGCATATTTGCAGGATATGCTCTCTCGTTTGCTCTTGCGCTCGTGCTTGGCGGTATAGCGGCACTTTTGCCAAAGATCAGCGTTTATTACGAGTGGATACTAGAGTTTTTTAGAAATATCCCGCCGCTTAGTTTGATCGCGATTTTGGTGCTTTGGTTTGGCATAAACGAGACGCCAAAGATCATCATTATCATCCTAGCCTCGTTTTTCCCGATGTTTTTAAGTATCCAAAAGGGGCTAACGAGCTGCGATATAAAGCTCATCGAGGTTGGTAAAATTTTTGGCTTTAATAAATTTGAAATTTTTTACAAGATCATCTTAAAAAGCGCGCTAAAAGATATCTTTGTCGGCATGCGAATAGGCTTTGGCTACGCCATGCGCGCGATCATCGGAGCTGAGATGATAGCGGCTTCAAGCGGGCTAGGCTACTTAATCCTTGATGCAGAGGAGCTCTCACGCGCGGATAGGATATTTGTGGGTATTTTTACGATCGGCATTTGCGGCGTACTTATAGATAGGCTCTTTTTGCTTTTGATAGCGAAATTTAGCCTTTTGCGAGGTGAAAAATGATAGAAATTTCAAATTTATCCAAGCATTTTTTTATAGGCAAAAAGCGTATCGACGTTTTAAGAGAGCTAAGCTTAAACATAAAAAAAGATAAGATCACCGTCATACTTGGCAGAAGTGGTTGTGGCAAAACTACGCTTTTACGCCTTATAGCAGGTCTTGAGAGCGTAAGTCTTGGCGAGATAAAATTTAAAGAGCAAGCAAAGATCGGCTTTGTCTTTCAAGAGCCCCGCCTCATACCGTTTCTAAATGTCTATGAAAATATCGTTTTTCCTCTTAAGAAGCAGGATATCGAGGCTGAAAAGATAGGTAGTCTGATATCGATGATAGGGCTTAGTGACTTTAAATTTGCCGCAGTTTCGCAGCTCTCTGGCGGTATGAGCTCGCGCGTTTCGCTTGCTAGAGTGCTTGCGTACGAGGCAAATTTGATCCTAATGGACGAGCCATTTGCTGCGCTTGACGCATTTACGAGAGCTAGCATGCAGGCTGAAATCCTAAAAATACAAGCCGGCAAAACTATCCTTTTTGTCACTCACAACATCGACGAGGCGCTATTTTTGGCTGATGAGATCATATTGCTTGAAAAGGGCGGGATAAAGTCAAACTACGATCTATCAAATTTAGCAAGACCAAGAGATCTGCTAAGCGAGGAGCTAATAGCGATAAAACGCAAAATTTTGAGTGAAATTTAGGCAAATAAAATGATAATTAAAACCAAAATGAAGCAAAAAATTATATAATCTTGAAAATTTTTAAAAGGAGTAAGTATGAGAAAGTTTTTTAAAGTTTTATGTGCGGCCTCTTTATTTTGCCTAGTCGCAAACGCAAGCGAGGGCTTAGATAAGATCGGCATGACCTACGTCAAATCGCCGCTAAACGTCCCATCGATCGTCGATAAATTTAAAGGCTTTTACGCGAAGTCTTTTGGCGTGCCAGTCGAGTACTCTGAGATCACCTCGGGTGCCAAGCAAACGCAAGCGCTCGCTTCAAATTCGCTCCAGTTTTTAAACTGCGTGGGTGGCACTTCGGTCATACTTGCAGCTGCAAATAAGGCTGACATAAAGATCATAAGCGCCTATTCAAGGGCGCCAGAAGCCTTTGTCATATTTTCTAAAGACCAAAATATCAAGTCGCCAAAAGATCTAAAAGGCAAAAAAGTAGCAGGCCCAAAAGGCACTATCCTAAACGAGCTTTTGGTGAGATACCTAGCTCTTGGCGGGCTTAGTATAAACGACGTAGAGTTCATCTCTATGGGTATCCCAGCTGCGCAAGCAGCACTTGAAAATGGCAGCGTCGATGCAGCGCTTCTTGCAGGACCAGCGGCCTACAATGCTCAAAAATCAGGCCTAAATGTAGTGACAACTGGCAAAGGCGTCATCACTCCAGTCATTGTCACAGCAACAAGTGGAGAGTTTTATAAAAAGCACAAAGACATAGTTGAGAAATTTAAAAAGGCTCAGGATGAAATTTTGGCCTACATCAAAGCAAACGAGAATGAGGCGCTTAAATTTACGGCTGAAGAGACTGGGCTTAGCATAGATGCGGTAAAGAGCATGTATCCTCAGTACGACTTTAGCTCAAAGATCACGGCTGATGATATAAAAGCGCTTGAGGCTACGCAAGAATTTATGCTTGAGAGCAAGATGATTGAACATAAAATCGATATAAAATCACTTCTACTAAACTAAATTTAAAGGGCAAATTTGCCCTTTTTCTCCACAAAAAACCACCAAAATTTAAAGTCAAAACGCCCCCAGCAAAAGCCTAGAAAACGTTTGTTTGCACTTTATCTGCTATAATAGCTAAAAAATTTAAGGAAAAAATATGATCCCATTTAGTGATGAAGAGCTTTTAAAACCAGTGACTGCGAGTTTGCAAAAGGTGCTGCCTATGCTTGAAAATGATGGCGGCGGCATGGAGCTACTTGGCATAAAAAACGGCAAAATTTACGTAAGACTAACAGGACATTGTCACGGATGCGCAGCTAGCACAACCACGCTAAAATACGGCATCGAAAGGCAGCTTCGCATAGACATTCACCCAGAGCTTGAGGTCATAAATGTTCCGATCGGCGAGGAATTTGACATTGATAGATTATAAAAAAATAGGCATAAAATATTTCAAACGCTCTAAATTTAAAGATGCGATCTTTTACTTTTCACTAGCCTACGAAAAGACGCAGGAGAAAAATTTGCTATTTTTGATACAAATTTGCTCTCTTGGCGAGGAAAATGCCGAAGAGGCAAAGCTCTTGTTTGACTACTACATGGCGAAAGTAAGAGCCGGCGAAGACGACGAGGGCGTGGAGGAAATTTTAAAAATTTTAGAGTCCAGAGACGAGGAGAGCGAGTACTTTGAAGAGCAAGACGCGATCAGCTACGAGGACTTTAAAAGGGCTGTTTATAAGGACGGCAGCTTTAAAAAGGTCTTTGAAAACATCATGTTCTCAACCAAGGTCATGATCTCAAACAAAGACGATTTTTTGGAATTTTTAGGAAATTTGATAAAAAATGACTTCATCGATATGAGCATGAACTACCTTGAGAGTGCGGCGGTGATGTTTGGCGGCGACGAGCGTATAGATCAGCTTTTTAAAGAGATACAAAAAAGACAAAACGATGAAAATATCAGTAGAAAATAGCTTCATAACAGATGACTCAAACGAGTGCGAGCAGGGTGCATACTTTGTGCAAACTACTGCAAATGCGAAATTTGTAGAACACGCGGTAAAAAAGGGCGCTAAGATAATCACCCTTGAAGAGTGCAAAAAGCTTTTAAAGATCGATGAAAATCTAAAAATAGTTGGCATCACAGGGACAAATGGCAAGACCACAACGGCTGCGGCTATCTACGAGACTTTGCGAAATTTAGGTAAAAAATGCGGTCTAAGTGGCACCAGAGGGGCATTTATAGAGGGCGAGCAGATAGATGATAAGGCGCTTACGACAAGTGCTATTTTAAAGACACTCTCATACCTCAAAGCAGCCAGCGAGCATGGCTGTGAGTACTTTGTGATGGAGGTTAGCTCGCACGCGATCGCTCAAAAACGCATAGAGAGTTTGAAATTTGCTCTAAAAATTTTTACAAACCTAACTCAAGACCATCTCGACTACCACAAGAGCATGGAGGAGTATGCGAGGGTAAAATCAAGCTTTTTTGACGATGAGAGCGTAAAGCTCATAAACATTGACGATGGCGGAGTTAAATTTAACCCAAAAAACGCCTACACATACGCGATCAAAAAGCCAGCTAGCTTTGCGCCGATAGTTTATGGGCTAAAGGACGGCATAGACGCAGTTATCAAGACGCCAAATGGCGATGTTGAGATAGACTCAAGCCTTCAAGGTGAGTTTAATCTTTACAATCTAATCGCAGCACTTGGTGCAGTTTGCCTGCTAGAGCGTCCAGATGCGACCGCACTTTCAAAGGCGATAAGTAAATTTAAAGGCGTGAGCGGCAGGATGGAGGTTGTAAGCACCGATCCGTTAGTCATCGTGGACTTTGCCCATACACCAGATGGCATCGAAAAGGTGCTAAACTCGCTTAGACATCTAAATTTGATCGCAGTCTTTGGCGCAGGCGGCGATAGAGATAGGACAAAGCGCCCTAAAATGGGAGCGATAGCCCAAAAATACGCAAGAATTTGCATAGTCACGAGTGACAATCCAAGAAGCGAAGAGCCAGAGAGTATAATAGACGAAATTTGCGCTGGCATGAGTCAAAATGAAAATTTGATACGAAACGCCAACCGCAAAGAGGCGATCGCGCTAGCCATTAGCAAGCTAGAACCCGGCTGGGCACTTGTCATACTTGGCAAAGGCGACGAGCCATATCAGGAGATAAAAGGCATCAAGCACCCATTTAGCGACAAAGAAGTGGTGCTTGAAATTTTATCTAGATAACTTTTGAAAGGAAAAACGATGAAGATTTTAAATTTAGCCTTTACGGCTACTTGCGTTGCACTATTGCTAGGATGTACCACTGCTCAAAAAGAGCCGCAAAAGCTACAATCTAGCGCAAACCAAAAGAGCTATCTGGTGAGCAACCTACCTCAAAATATAGAGTATGACGGCCAAATTTATCACCAAAAATACCAAAATGAATTTACGGTGGAGTATTATTTGGAAGATGAGGGCGGCTATGGATGGAGTAAGCTAATCAGCGTTACCTATGCGCCAAGCATCAAAAACATAGATGATTTTATAACAGCGATAAAAAAAACCACAGATCCAAAAAAGGGCAAATTTAAGATAGAAAAGATAGGTAGCGACAGCTCTTACCGTGAGGAAATTTACTATCCAGAGCCAAATAATCCAAAATTTAACAGCTACGAGATAACTCTAGACGTTGCCAAAACGAGCGAGTGTGGACTAGTTGGCGTATCTTTTGCTAGAAATTTCAAAACCCTTGACGAGCTAGAAAAGACGCTAAAGGCAGAGAAACTAAACGAGAAATTTTTAGCAAACAGACCAGTGATAGAGTGCAAATAAACTAAACAAGGCAGAAAATGACAATAGAAATTTTAGCTAGCAAGATCCACAGAGCCGTCGTAACAGACGCAAATTTAAACTATGTTGGCTCGATCAGCATCGGCGAGGAGCTTATAAAGGCTGCAAATTTGATAGAAAATCAAAAGGTTGAAATTTTAGATGTAAATAACGGCGAGAGATTTGCCACCTACGTGATCAAGGGCAAAAAAGGCGAAATTTGCCTAAACGGCGCAGCTGCTAGAAAGGTCTGCGTAGGCGACGTGGTCATCATCGTGGCGTATGCTAGTATGAAATTTAAAAAGGCTAAGAAATTTAAGCCAACCATCGTGCATGTAAATAACAAAAACGAGATCATAAAGGAGTAGGTGATGTTTGAGGGATTTGACTTTTCAAAGATGGGGCAGATGCTTGAGGATGTGCAAAGACAGGCCAAGCAGATGGAAGAAGAGAGCAAAAATAAAGAATTTGGCGCAAAAAGCGGCGGCGGACTAGTGAGCGTGAGAGCAAACGGCAGCGGCGAGATACTTGATATCAGCATAGATGATAGCTTGCTTGAAGATAAAGAGAGCATGCAAATTTTGCTAATAAGCGCCGTAAATGACGTGCTAAAATCAGTTGAGGCTGATAAGAAAAACACCGCTTCAAGGATGCTTGGCGGGCTTGCTTCGATGGGGATAAAATGAGACTAAAATATAAATTTGTCCTTGCATTTTTGCTATCAGCGCTTTGCCTAAACGCCGATCCTAGGCCTACTCAAGAGGACTTTAACGCCTGCTTTGAAAAGAACAAAAACTCAATCGTCTCGGTAAATAAACACTTTGGCGTGGCTATCACTAAAAATTTGATCGCAGTGCCAAAAAGTGAGGGAGCTCCGCTTGGCGAATATGTCAAATTTGACCCATATTTGCAGCTTTTCTTAGTGCGCTCTAGCAAGGAGCTAAGCCCTGTCGTGATGGCTGATGAGACCAACGAGGAGCGCATCAAAAAGAGCACTTGGGTTGGCATCTTAAACGACTCTAACAACACCGTCATGGGTCACATCAAGTCTTTAGGGCAAAATTTAGGCGACTTTGACACGCTAAGCTTCGAGTATAACGCAACTGGAGAGATAAACACGCCTTGTTGTAAGATGATAGGCATAGCTGTTGGAGCTGATAAATTCATACCAAATCGCTATTTAAAGCACTTTGTATCTTACGATGATGTCTATTACGGCGATATCGGCGTGAAATTCTTGCAAAAAGAGGATAAATTTTTTGTGGGTCTTGTTGATCCACTAGGTCGCGGCAAGATGATGATGGTTGATGATGAGCTTGTTAGTGTAAATGGCATCAAGCCAAAGAGCCTAAGAGAGCTAAATGAGATGGTGCTTTTTGCTCCAAAGGGCGCAAAACTGGACATCATCGTGAAGCGTGATAGGCAAGAGCTACTCTTTCAAGTGCCAGTAAGCGGGGATGTGAAATTTAACCAAAGCCTTGATATTGACGCCCCTTCAAGCCTTGATCTGCCAAATTTAAATGTCATGCCAAAGTCGCCTGAGAGCTTGCTTGATGATAAAGTTTTGGTGGATTATGGTGTCACAGTTGATAAAAATTTAGTCGTTACTAAGGTCGAGCCAAAGTCAAATGCCGACATATTTGGCATCAAAATAGGCGATAAAATTTTAGGCTACAACAAAGAGAGCGTGAGCAGCCGCGAGGAACTTTTAGAAAAGATCAGCGATCTGCAAAATTTCGTGCTTTTATTTACTAGAAACGACTTTCAGTTCTTTGCAAGAGTGCCAAAATGAGCCTACTTGAGGACTTCGTAAAATTTCTAAATGCAAATTTGCCAAAGGCGCCTAGCTTTCATCCTTACTACGAGGAGGCGCTTGGCGTTATGCTAAAGGCCGGAGGCAAGCACTTTAGGGCGCTTTTGCTTCTTGGCGTGGTCGAAAATGTCGATAAAAGCCTCACGCAAAAGGCGATGAGAGTGGCTTTGGGGCTTGAGATGATGCACACATACTCGCTCATCCACGATGATCTGCCGTCTATGGATAACGCAAGCCTAAGGCGCGGCACACCAACGCTTCACGTAACATACGACGAGACGACTGCGATACTTGCAGGAGATGCGCTAAATACGCATGCTTTTTATGAAATTTCACGTGCCGATTTACCAGCCGACACTCGTATAAAGTGCGTTGAAATTTTAAGCCAGAATGCTGGCGTTAGCGGCATGGTGCTAGGTCAGGCGCTGGATTGTTTTTTTGAAAATACAAACAAAGAGGACATCAAAAGAGCAAAGGCTAAATTTGGCCTCTCTGGTAAGATGCTAAGCCTTGATGAGCTAGTATTTTTACACATCCACAAAACCGCAAAGCTCATCGCTGCTAGCCTAAAAATGGGCGCTGTGATAGTAAATTTAAACGAAACAGAGTGCGATAAAATTTATGATATCGGCCTAAAGCTTGGGCTTGCTTTTCAGATACAAGATGATATCATCGATCTTACAAGCGACGAAGCGGCCGCTGGAAAGCCCGTGCATAACGACCTAGCTAAAAACTCATTTACAAATTTACTTGGTTTATCTGGCGCAAAAAAGAAAAAAGATGAGCTAATAGGCGAGATAGAAGAGGCGCTAAAGCAGATAGATGCAAATATTGCAAAGATGATCTTAGAGCTTACGGACAAGCATCTAAGATAGCGCGTAAATTTAGTAAATTTACATCACTTTTTAGACATTTTGGGCAAAAACGCAAGGCAAGTTTTAATCACTTTTTTGTATAATCTGACGCAATAAAAGGAGATCATATGCTAAAAAAACAAGCCGATACTATAAGATTTTTGTGCGCTGATATGGTGCAAAACGCTAACAGCGGACACCCAGGTGCTCCTATGGGCCTAGCCGATATCATGGTGGTTTTAAGCAACTTTTTAAAACACAACCCTAAAAATCCAAAATGGCTAAACAGAGATAGGCTCGTTTTTAGCGGTGGTCACGCATCAAGCTTGGTTTATAGCTTCTTACACCTAAGCGGCTACGATCTAAGCCTAGATGAGCTTAAGAAATTTCGCCAACTTGGCTCAAACACCCCAGGACACCCAGAAATTCACACTCCAGGCGTTGAGATGGCTACTGGCCCACTCGGTCAAGGCGTAGCAAATGCAGTTGGCCTTGCCATGGCAGAAAAATACGCTGCAAACGTGCTAAATGAGCCAGATAATAAAATAATCGATCATAAAATTTACTGCCTTTGCGGCGACGGCGATCTTGAAGAGGGCATAAGCTACGAGGCATGTTCGGTGGCTGGAAATTTAAGACTAGACAACCTTGTGCTCATTTATGATTCAAACAACATCACGATCGAGGGCGACACAGCGATCGCATTTAGCGAGGATGTCAAGGCGAGGTTCGAGGCACAGGGCTGGGAGGTCGCACGCATCGACGGACATGACTACAACCAGATCGAATTTGCGCTTGAGCAAGCTAGCGAGAAAGAGTCGCCATATCTCATCATCGCAAACACACACATAGCACGCGGCGCAATGGAGCTTGAGGGCAGCCACCACAGCCACGGCGCACCGCTTGGCGAAGAGATCATCAAAAAGGCAAAGGCCGCAGCTGGTTTTGACCCTGAGAAGAAATTTGCTATCGACGAGGATGTGCTTTTAAGGTTTAGAGGTGCAGTTGAAAAGGGCGATCTTGAAGAGGCTATGTGGAACAAAAAGGTCGAGGCGTTAAGCATTGAAGGCAAAAATTTATTAAATTCACTTCTTAATCCAGACTTTAGCAAGATCGAATTTCCAGATTTTAGCGACAAAAAGCTAGCCACAAGAGATACAAACCACGTTATCTTAAATGAGATAGCGAAAAAACTCCCTGGCTTTATCGGTGGTAGCGCTGATTTGGCTCCGTCAAACAAGACTGAGCTAAAGGGCATGGGCGACTTCCCAAATGGCAAAAATATCCACTATGGCATAAGAGAGCATGCCATGGCAGCTATCAACAATGGCATCGCCAGATACGGCCTTTTCTTGCCATTTTCAGCGACATTTTTCATCTTCAGCGACTATTTAAAGCCAAGTGCGAGGATAGCAGCGCTAATGGGCATCAAGCACTTTTTTGTCTTTACGCACGATAGCATCGGCGTTGGCGAAGATGGTCCGACACATCAGCCTATCGAGCAGCTTAGCACACTTAGAGCGATGCCAAATTTCTACACTTTCCGCCCAGCTGATGGCAACGAAAACGCAGCTAGCTGGCAA
Organism: Campylobacter concisus; assembly: GCF_050447505.1. Taxonomy (GTDB): domain Bacteria; phylum Campylobacterota; class Campylobacteria; order Campylobacterales; family Campylobacteraceae; genus Campylobacter_A; species Campylobacter_A concisus_BP. Next base: position 69,938 of record NZ_JALMFZ010000002.1, read on the forward strand.
GCGGCTCTAAATTTAAACGCTCCAAGTGCCTTTGTGCTTAGTCGCCAAGGGCTTGACCCACTTGCAAAAGGCGAATTTGGCGAGGTTAGCAACGGCGCATATCTTTTAAGCTCGGCAAAAGATGCGAAAATCACATTTATAGCAAGCGGCAGCGAGGTCTCACTCTGCGTAAAAGCAGCCGCACTTTTAGCTGAGCAAGGTGTGGGTGCAAATATCGTATCAGCGCCTTGTTTTGATCTGCTTTGCGAGCAGCCAGCTGAGTATGTGGCTAGAATTTTAGATAAAAACACAACCATCATCGCAGTTGAGGCTGCAACTGGCTATGAATGGTATAAATTTGCCGACGCGGTTTATGGCATGAACAGCTTTGGCGCCAGCGGCAAGGCAAATGAGCTATTTGACCACTTCGGATTTACTCCGCAAAAGCTTGCAAATTTTGCTAGCGAACTTATATAAAATTTAACTTTGGGGAGTAAAATCCCCAGCTGCAATCTAAAATCAAAAAGGCATTTTATGGAAATTTCTCACGTTATCGTTTTGGCCTTGGTGCAAGGCATAAGCGAGTTTTTGCCGATATCCAGCTCGGCTCATCTCATCTTGGTGCCAAAGCTACTTGGCTGGCCAGATCAAGGGCTTGCTTTTGACGTGGCAGTGCATGTTGGTACGCTAAGCGCGATACTTTTTTATTTTAAAGATACGATTTTTAAGCTACTTCGCGACTTTTTTACCTCGATCGCGCAAAGAAAGATGGTGGGCGATAGCTTGCTTGTATGGTGCGTGGGATTTGCCACTATCCCAGTTGGCATCTTTGGACTTTTGTTTAACAACGTGATCGAAGAGTACGCAAGAAGCGGCGTTGTGATCGCTTTTACTACGATCATCTTTGGCATCGCACTTTACTTTGCTGATCTTCGCTCAACAAACAAAAGTGAATACGAAATGACCATAAAATTTGCTCTCATCATCGGTTTAGCGCAGGCTGTGGCGCTCATCCCTGGCGTCTCAAGATCAGGCATAACGATGACAGCGGCACTTTTTTTAGGATTTAGCCACAAAGGCAGTGCAAATTTCTCATTTTTACTTTCGATACCTGTCATCATCCTAGCTGGCGGACTTGAGAGTATCAAGCTTATAAAAGATCCAAACGCCTTACCTTGGAGCGACATCGCTCTTGGCGTCATCATAAGTGCAGTTAGTGCTTATATCTGCGTGAAGCTATTTATGGGGATCATCTCAAGGATCAGGATGCTACCTTTTGTCATCTATCGCTTGATCTTGGGTGCGTTTTTGCTCTATCTATTTTTATAAATTTAAGTTGTAAAATGGCTAGGCTAAGACCTAGCCAAAATGATAAATTTGCCAAAAAGCTTGGCAAATTTACTCCTCTTTTTTATCTTTTTTTATGACGTTTAAAAAGTCTTTTGCGGCTTGATAGGCTCTGTCGCCAAATTTCTTAGCTTCTGTTTTTATATCCATTTGTTTGATGTCTTCAAGCTTGTCGTTCGCCTTTTTTTCAAACTCCGCGATATCTTGCTTGAGACCTTCAAGCTTATCATTAGCGTCAAAATTTAGCTTTAGCTTTTTGCTCTTGTCGTTTAGCTCTTGCTTTAGAGCTTCAAATTTATTATTTGCCTCGCTCATAAGCTTAGCAACGCCGTTGGATTTTAGCTCTTCAAGCCTTGAGCTGATCTGCTCTATCGCTTGATCACTTATGCGTTTAAATTTTGCTAGATTTGTGTCAAGCTCGCTATTTATCACACTTTCGATCTCGCTTTTAGCTACGCCGTCAAATTCATTTTCAAGCTCTTTAAGAAGCGCTATAAACTCTTCATCTACGTTTTTTAAATTTAAAAGCTGTGAGTTTAGCCTTAGCTCATCTGGAGCAAATTTAGCCTCATCTTTTAGCTTTTCAATAGCTCTTAAAATGCCATCTCTCGTGCCATTTATCGCGCCTTTTATGAGCTCTTTTGCAAAGATGTGACCCTCGTTTGCTAAATTCCCCGCTGCACTGATGATATTTTTTGAAATTTCAAACATTCGCTCTTTGCTAAACTCCCCACCTCTTATCGCAGCGTAGGTCATATTTTTAGCTATCGCGCCAGCGGTCTCTTCTACGTCCTTTGCGCCCTCAAGCGTCGTTAGAAAGGCGATTTGAGCGCTCTCTTTTAAGATGCCAAGCATCCTTGTTTCTCTAATAATCGCGTTATTTAAAAGCTCTAAAATTTCCTCTTTTTCGCCAAAATCTCTATCTTTTACGACCTCTTCAGCCGCTTCAAATGAAATTTTTAGCCTATTTTTTATCTCTTCACGCTTTGTCTCGATGGCTCTATTTATCTCATCTCTTTTATCAAATAGCTCATAAAGCTCCTTCTCTTCGCCGCTAACTAGAGCTTGATTTATCCCCTCCATCGCGCTTTTTAGGTTTTTAGCATTTATGAGGCTCTCTTTATCCATCTTGTCGTAAAGCTCGTTCATCTTTTGTTTCAAAAGATCAGGCAGTGTGTTTTCGTCTTTGTCTGAGACGTCCCTAAAAAAGTCGTTGCAAAGAGCTTTTATGCTAGTTAGCAGCCCCTCGCTATCTTTATAATCACGTAAATTTTGCTCAAGTTTATCCATATTTTTGCCTTATAAAACGTATTTTGCTTCGTGTTTTAGCGCTGAAAATATCTCCAGCCTCTCTTCTTCGCTTAAAACTAGCACGGCTAGATCGTAGCTAGCGTATTTTTTATCTTTGCTAAATTTTGAAAAAACTAGCTTAAATTCTCTATCTTTTACTATCTCTTTTACCTTCTCTTCGGCATTTATGCCAGCGTCAAATATCACTTTATACTCCCAGTGTGTTGGGTAGTCGATTTTTGCCTTTTTATTATTTAGATCGCATATATTCGCCACTTTTGCCTCCTGTTTTGCTCTCTAGCACGATGTTGTCTATCTCCATACCCTTATCTATGGCTTTTACCATATCGTAAATGGTTAAAAGTCCCACGCTCACGCCTGTTAGCGCCTCCATCTCAACACCTGTTTTGCCCTCGATCTTGACACTCACGTAAAGCTTAAAAGCGCAAATTTCAGGTAGCTCCTCGATGTCACAATCCACACCCAAAATGGCCAGTGGATGGCACATAGGTATTAGCTCGCTTGTCTTTTTAGCGCCCATTATCGCAGCGACGACGGCTGTTTGGATGACTGGGCCTTTTTTGCCGGTATTTTCTTTGATCGCCTTAAAAGCATCTTTGCTCATTTTGATGATCCCGCTAGCAGTTGCTACTCTTTTAGTTGGATCCTTTGGGCTTACATCGACCATCTTTGGACGGTCTTTTTCATCTAAATGTGTTAGCATTATCTCTCCTTTTTTTGGTGGATTATAGCCTATTTAAGCAAATTTAAGTTATCAGTAAATTTAAGCAAAAAAATATCAAAAATCTAAAAATTAAGCTTTGCTCAAAACGCAAGAGGATTTTTTCATTTCTTAATATAATTATCTAATTTAAATAATTTTTTTAAAAAAATATTTATAATTTAAATTTTAATGCAGAATATACCTAAAATACGAATTTTTATAGATAATAAATTTTATCAAAAGTATATTTCTATCCATTAAATTCCAAAGTCTATTTATTGTAAATGGCAAAATTTAAAAAAAATTATTGATATTTTTCTTTAAATGCTTAAAAAAGTAAATTAATCGCTAATTTGCTTTTAAGAGTTATGCTTGTATAGTTTTTACAAATTTTAAATTTACGATGAAAGCAACCTAGATAATGAAATTTCTGCTATGTCTTAGCTTATCTTTGATGGCTCTTTTTGCTGATAGTAAGGGCTGCTTCGTCGATGAAAATAGTCAAAACATCATCTTTGTAAAAGATGGCGAGACAAAAAGCCTAGGCTTAAAGGAGAAAATTTACAAAGATCAAAGATGTGCTTACGATGAGAGCTCTTTTTACGTTGCAAATTTAAACAACGAGATCGTAAAGGTAGCTAGCGAGAAGGAATTTTTATTTGCTCTGCCAAATGTTGGCTGTAAGGTTTCAAATATCTTGCTAGATAAAGAGAAAATTTACGTCGCTTGCGATATGGCAAATGTCGTAACAATCGCCATTTTTGACAAGAGTTCTAAAAAATTTATATCAAAAAATTTTAACAATGTTTATAAAATTTCTAGCTTTTTATCGCTTAGCGGGGGAGTGTTTTTTACAAGCTTTAATGGCAAGGCATTTTTGCTTGACAGTAAGCTTAACACAAAAGAGCAAAAAAGCGTTGGCTTTGCGCCAGTGAGCGCTTGTAAATTTAGCGATGATGAAATTTTCATAGGCTTTAGAAACGGAGAAATTTTAGATCTTAAAAGTGGAGTTAAAAAGCAAATTTTAAGATCTAAAATTTCAGCTCTTGCATGCGTGGGAGATGAGGTTTTGGTAGCTAGCGAGGACGGAGTGGTCTATAAATTTGACAAAAGCTTTAAGCTAAAGGGTAAAAAAGAGCTTTTTAGCGGCGAGATAAAAGAAATTTTTATAGATAAAAACGTGCTTGTTGGCGTGGGTCTAGGTAATAAGACAAAGAGTTTAGAGATAAATTCATTTTAAAAAGGAGAGTAAATGCAAAAGTTATTTTGTGTCGCAAGTGCTGCACTGCTTGGGCTATCTTTAACTGCTGCTTGTGCTGCTAGTAGTGACCTTGAAAAAGTCATGAAAGAGCGCGGGCTAAGCGAAAAAGATGTCCTTGCAGCTGCTAAGACTTACCAGCCAAGCGGTAAAAAAGATGATTTCATCGTCTTTTCATCTGGCGGGCAGAGTGGTCAAGTGCTAGTTTATGGCGTTCCGTCGATGAGAATTTACAAATACATCGGCGTTTTCACCCCAGAGCCTTGGCAAGGATATGGCTATGACGATGAGTCAAAAGCTGTTTTAAAACAAGGCAACATCAGGGGCAAAGAGATAACTTGGGGCGATACACACCACCCAAATTTCACTGAGAAAAATGGTGAGTATGTTGGTGATTATCTATTTATCAACGACAAGGCAAACCCAAGGATCGCTGTTATAAATTTAAAAGACTTTGAGACAACTCAAATGGTCGTAAACCCTATCATGAAGAGTGAGCATGGCGGTAGCTTCATCACTCCAAACAGTGAGTACGTCATCGAAGCTAGCCAGTATGCAGCTCCACTTGATGACAACTATCACTCAATGGACGACTACGAAGCCGTTTATAGAGGCGCTGTGACATTTTGGAAATTTGACTATCCAAAAGGCAAGATCGACGAGAAAGCATCTTTTTCTCTTGAGCTTCCTCCATACTGGCAAGACCTAAGCGACGCTGGTAAGGGTGAGAGCTACGGCTGGGGCTTTACAAACTCAATAAACAGCGAGATGTATACAGGTGGTATCGAAAAAGGTCTTCCTCCATTTGAGGCAGGTGCTAGTAGAAACGACACCGACTTCTTACACGTTTATAACTGGCAAATTTTAGAAAAACTTGCACAGGATAAGAAAAACTACAAAGTTATAAATGGTCATAGAGTGATCACTATAGAAGCTGCTGTAAAAGCAGGAGCACTATTTTTGATCCCAGAGTCAAAGAGCCCACACGGTTGTGACGTAACACCAGATGGTAGATACATCATCGTTGGCGGTAAGCTTGATACTCACGCATCAGTTTATGACTTTAAAAAGATCAAAGAGCTAATCGACAAAAAAGAGTACGCTGGCACTGACCCATACGGCATACCTATCTTAGATAGAGAAAAGTCAATGCACGGACAAGTCGAACTAGGCCTTGGACCACTGCACACATCATT
>NZ_JALMFZ010000003.1:0-28342 GCF_050447505.1 Campylobacter concisus
GCTGGTCAAGAAAGAGTTGAGAGAAACGGCAAAAACGTAACTGTCTATGCAACAATGATCAGAAGTCACATCAACCCAGAGCACATCGAGGTAAATAAAGGCGATAATGTAACAATTCACCTAACAAATCTAGAGCGCGCGCAAGATGAGACTCACGGCTTTGGCATCGACCTTTACAACATCCACGCTTCACTAGAGCCTGGCAAAACTGCTTCAGTAAATTTCGTAGCTGATATGGAAGGCGTCTTCCCATACTACTGCACCGAGTTTTGTTCAGCACTTCACCTAGAGATGATGGGTTATTTGCTTGTTAAAGATCCAAATAAAAAATACGAATCTGCAAAAAATAGCAAGCTAAAAACTCTAAGTCCAGAGGCTCTAAAAGCTGAGTACGACAAAGTAATCGCAACTAACAAAGCAACTGATGATGTTATCCAAGAGGTTGTTAAATACCTAAAAGAGAAACATTATGAGAAATATCCAAAAGTAAAAGCTTTGGTTGATGACGCACTTGATCAATACGGCCACATCAAAGAGGTAAAAGCTAAAGCTGACGAAGCTTACAAAAAAGGCGACATAAATGGCGCTATCCTTTGGGAGTACCAAGTATGGCAATACATGGTAAAAACTGCCGACGTTGGTCTAAGAGCTAAAAACAACCTAGCTAAAGAGATCGCAACTCCGATGAGCCCAGCTGCTGCAAAAGGCGAAGAGGCTTATCTAAAAGGCGGATGTAATGGTTGCCACGTCATCGGTCAAGTAAGCTCAGGTCCAGACCTAACTGGCGTCTTACTAAGACATGAAAATGGCGAAAAATGGGTAGCAGACTTTATAAAAGACCCTGCTAAATTCTATAACGATGACTACGTTAAAGCGATGATTGATTTCTTTAAACTTAGAATGCCAAATCAGCACATGACTGACGAGGAGATCAAAAATATCATCCAGTATCTAAAATGGATAGACGAAAACGCAGGTATGTAGTTTTAAGGGGCATTTTTGCCCCTTTTAAATTTTAAAATTTAACTTTTGCTAGGCTAAATTTTAAAATTTAAAGGAGAGATTATGAGTAAATATAAAATTTATACCATTGTTGCACTTATCATCATGAGCGTTTGTTTTACTCTGCCAGTTCTTGGCTGGCACGGAGCAAAAGATCGTATAGCTAATGGCGACGAGCTACCATCTTATGCTTACACCATCTACGATCTTTATAGCTCATTTCAGTATAAAAACCACCTTTTACCAAAAGAGGTAGCAAGTGATCTTCATAAGATGATCGAGCAAAAAGCAGAGATCGGCACGCCATCACTCCCTATCTGGTACGTCGCACTTGAAGCGCCAAACTATCCAAAGGCAGCCTTTCCAGATGGCATACCTGTATATTTTCACGTAGATGGATATAGTGGCGACGTGCACGAGATGAATACGATAAACCACTACATCGGCATGTATCCTATGGAGCATGGCGGCAATGTCGAGCGAGCGATCGCACCTTACTATCTACTTATCGCCACACTTTGCATGCTTGCATTTTTATACTATGACGGTAAATTTAACTCGCTTCTCATGGTGCCAACCATTATCGCACCTGTGCTGTTTATGAGCGCATTTGTGGGCTGGCTATACTGGTATGGACACAACATGCAAGAGTGGGGCGCCTTTAAGATCAAGCCATTTATGCCAACAGTATTAGGCGATGGTAGCGTGGCGCACTTTACTACGCACTCATACCCAACTATCGGCTTTTGGGTGATGATGGTGATGAGCGTGCTTTGCATACTTGCGGTATTTTCAAAGAAAAAAGAGCTAAATGCGTAAAATTTCTAAATTTGCTCTTGTTTTTTTGCCACTTTTTGGCTTTGCAAATGTCCTTCAAGATGCGATAAATAACGCTAGCCCTGGCGATGTGATAAAGCTAGGCGACGCTGTTTATGAAGGGGGCATAACGATAAATAAGCCTCTTAGCATCATCGGAGAAGGCAAAAACGCCCATATAAAAGGTGACGGCAAGGGCAGCGTTATAAAGATCATCGCTTCAAACGTGACACTTAAAAATTTAAAGATAAGTGGCAGTGGCAACGACCTTGGCGAGCTTGACGCTGGCATAGGCTGTGACAAGGCAAATAACGTAGAAATTTCTAAAAACGACATAAGCGACGTGCTTTTTGGGATTGATTTTAAAGAGTGCAGCAGCTCAAAGATCACTGAAAACAACATCACCTCAAAAAAGGGCGCTAGCCTTGGCTTTAGAGGCGATGCGGTGAGACTTTGGTATAGCCATGAAAATTTGATCGAGCACAACAATATCCGCGACAGCCGTGACATGGTCGCATGGTACGCAAGTCACAATAAATTTCTAAGTAACAAAGCAGTTGGCAGCAGATACTCGCTGCATTTTATGTATGCTAATCAAAATTTAGTCGAAAATAACGAATTTATCGGCAACGCTGTTGGTATGTTTTTTATGTATTCGGCTAGCTCAAATATAAAAAATAACCTAGTTATGGATAGTGACGGCGCCTTTGGTATCGGCATCGGACTAAAGGACGTATCTGACTTTACGATAGAAAATAACACACTTATCTATAATGCGCGTGGCATCTTGCTTGATAACTCGCCCTTTCAGCCGGGATCAACTATAAATTTTATAGGCAATAAAATTTTACACAACGTAGTTGGCGTCTATTTTCACGCCACGCAAGACACAAGCATCTTTGAAAACAACGACTTCATAGGCAACATGGACATCGTCGTAAACGATACCCCGGGCGAAAAGATGCTATTAAATAGATGGAGCAAGAACTATTATGATGAGTATGAGAGCTTTGATAGAGATAAAGATGGCTACGGCGACACGCCATTTTTGCACCTCTCATACATCGATCAGCTCTGGCAGTACTATCCAAATTTGCAGTTTTTCTATGGCTCAAGCGTCTTTAGCGTCTTAAATTTCTTAGCCAAACTAGCTCCATTTTCTGAGCCGATAAAGCTACTTGAAGATAGTTCGCCTAGGATAAAACCGCTTGATGTTTCAAATTTCAACGCTTTAAAGGCGAAACGTGGATAGAAGAAATTTTATGATAATTGGCTCAGCCGCAGCAGTGGCTGGATACGCCATAGGCAAGTTTTTGCCAAAAAGTAGTGGCGATAAGCTCTATCTTAGACCGCCAGGTGCTGTTGATGACTTTGATGATCTTTGCGTCAAATGCGGTCAGTGCGTGCAAGTCTGCCCTTATCACAGTATAAATTTACTTGATATAGAAGATGGCTACTCAAGTGGCTCAGCTCACATCGACGCCAAAGAGCGAGGCTGCTACTTGTGCGACCTTTTCCCATGCGTGCTAGCCTGTCCTAGCGGTGCGCTCGATCACGCCACAAAAGTTGTTGGTGATGTCAAAATGGGCGTTGCAGTTTTAAGTGACACGGCAGCTTGTTTGAGCGTGAAAAGAGAAAATTTAAGCGAAGCTGGCGTTAAACATCTGCTTGATCGTAAAGCCTATAACGACAGAGAAGAGGCGCTAAAAGATAAAATAAAAGGCAAGATCGGTCAAATTTGCGATCTTTGTGTCACGCTTTGTCCAGTTGGCGATAGCGCGATAGCAATGAGTGAGACAAATTTACCACTTATAAAAAATGGCTGCGTGGGATGTGGCGTTTGCGCTGAGGTCTGCCCAGCAAAGATCATAAATATCGCCCCAAAGATGAGCTATGATGAAATTTACAAGGAGAAAAAATGAGAGCAATAATACCTTTAATAGCTGCTGCGTTGCTATTTGTCGGCTGTGAAAAGAGTGAGGACAAAGCGCAAGAGGCTGCTAGCGAGCAAGGCGCAAAAGTAGCCACGAGTGCTAGCATAAAGGTCGAAAAAAATGAAAACAACGAGAGTGCAAATAAGCAAAATGAATTTATAAAATACGACATGCACGGCGAAAAAAGCGTTAAATTTGGACTTGAAGATAACAACGTAAGCCGCCAGATCGGAGCGCTTGCCATGGTAAAAAGCCCGCTTCAAACTATAAATTTAAGGCTTATAAAGGGCAGACTTAGCAAAGATTTCATCACTAAGTGCTCAGCCTGCCACGACGACTATGCAAATGGCATCATCGGACCATCTCTTCTAACAAAGAGCGAGGATGAAATTTATAAGATGATAAACGCTTATAAAAACAAAGAGAAGGTAAATGTGCTGATGCGTGATCTTGTTAAAAAGATGGATGAGAGTGAGATTAGAAATTTAGCCAAAGAGATAAGCGATTTTAATGCGCAATTTAGGAGCAAACAATGAAAATCGGAAAAATCATAACGATCATTTTAGCGGTGCTGATATGTGGCATCATGGTGTTTATGCTAAGCCAAACTCCGCCTAAAAAGGAGAAAGTAGAAGCTAGCGTTCAGCCAAAAGTGGAGCAAAATATCTCAAAAGAGCAGTCAAAGTCTAGCGAGGAATTTGCCAGCGAAGATGAGCTAAAAAAGGTAAAAGAGCTAAGCCTAAGCGTGGCTAAGACGCAAAATGAGGGCGTTAGCAGGCAATACCTAACCTCTTGCGCTCCGTGCCACGGCGCAAATGGCAAGGGCGTCGTAGCGCCTGATATCACTCATCTAAGCAAAGAGGATCTGCTTAAAAAACTGGCTGATTATAAGGCTGGCAAGGTGCAAAACACGCTTATGAAGGGACTGCTTACAAACGTTAGCGACAGCGATCTAAACAGCCTTGCTGATGAAATTTCTAAATTTAAAAAGTAAAAATGGATAAATATAACGTTCGTGCGACAGTTAGAAACGTAAGCTTTCTAAGCACGCTAATAACGACTACAAAAGATGGCAAAAGGCGCCCAAGCATACGTTTTTGGCGCATTTTTACTATCGTGCTGGTTCATCTTTTATTTGTGCTCTCTTACAGGGTCGATGTGCAAATTTTAGAGGGCGACATCAGCGCCTCAAGGATACTTGGCTTTCACCTGGCAGATGCATTTATGAGCTTGCAAGTCTTTTTGGCAACTCATGAAATTCATGTAAATTTACTAATCGGCTCGCTTAGTATCCTAGCCTTTTACATCATTTTTGGCGGCAGGGGCTTTTGCTCATGGGTTTGCCCGTACTCACTCATAAGCGAGATAGCTGAAAAAATTCACGAAAATTTACGCGCCAAAAAGATAGTAAAACCGCGAGTTTTTGACACAAAGTGGCGCTACGCTTTTACCATTTTGTTTTTGGCTCTTAGCTTTGCTAGCTCAAGCCTAGTCTTTGAAATTTTTAACGTCGTTGGGATATTTTCAAGATTTATCATCTATGGCTACTTTCACGCTATCTGGCTAGTTGTAGCTATGCTTGTGGTTGAGATTTTCTTTTCACGCAGGGCATGGTGTAGGTATGTTTGTCCTGTTGGAGCGAGCTATTCGCTACTAGCAAAGCCAAATGCGATAAAGATCGGCTGGGATAAAGAAAAGTGCGACCACTGCTTAGTTTGCACCGATGTTTGCCTAGTGCCACACGTGCTTTTTATGACAAAAAAGGGCGCAAAAACTGATGATAGTAAAAAGCTCTTTAGGATAGCTGGGGCTGACTGCACGCTTTGTGGCAGGTGTATCGACGTGTGTCACCAAGATGCGCTTAAATTTGACAACGGCTTTAAGAAACTCATATAAGGAAATTTTTTGATAGATATAAAAGAAGTAACGAAAATTTTTGGCTCACAAAAGATACTTGATAGCGTCAGTCTAAATGTAAAAGCTGGCGAAAAGATAGCGATACTTGGGCAAAATGGAGCTGGCAAAAGCTCGCTCATGCGTATCATCTTGGGCGAGTTTGTGCCAAATAGCGGAAGTGTCGCGATAAATGGCGTAAATACCCTAAAAGATAGAAAAGAGGCGCTAAAATTTATCTCATTTGTGCCGCAAACTCCGCCGCCACTTAAATTTAGCCTGCGTGAGCTTTGCGAGTTTGTCTGCAAAAGCTCAAATGTTAAATTTGAAGATATTGAGAAATTTAGCAAGCTTTTAGAGCTTGACCTACATGCAAATTTAAATAAGTCCTTTTACAAACTCTCTGGCGGCATGAAGCAAAAGATGTTAATAGCCATCGCATTTGCCAAAGATAGTGAAATTTTGATGTTTGACGAACCAACGGCAAATTTAGACGTAAAAGCAAGGGAGTCTTTTAAAAATTTGCTTGACAACTTCACGCAAAAAAAGACGCTAGTTTTCATCTCACACCGCATAGACGAGATCGCTCATTTGCTTGATAGATGCGTCTATATGGACCTTGGCAAGATCATCAAAGAAGAAAATTTAAGGAGCAAGAGTGAATAACCTTTTTTTAATAGCAAAACTAGACGTCAAAGAGTCGTTTCGCTCGAGGTGGTTTGCGATCTATGCGCTTCTTTTTTCTGCTTTGATGATAGGATTTTTATTTAGCGGAGTGACCGACTCGCGCGTGCTTGGCTTTTCTGGGCTAACAAGGGCGCTACTTTTGTTTATACAAATTTGCGTCATCATCGTGCCGATATTTATCCTCATTTCAACCGTTAGAAGTATAAATCAAGACAGGGACACAAACCTACTTGAATACGTGCTAAGCTTCCCTCTAAGCCTTAAAGAGTACTACTTTGGCAAGGCGCTTGGGCGGACATTTGTCGTTTTTGTGCCGCTTTTGTTCTCGCTTTTGCTTTGCGTGGTGGTTGGCTTTATAAAGGGTGTGTCGATACCTTGGGGCGTGCTGGTGCTTTACTTTGGCCTGCTTTTTAGCCTAAGTATCGTCTTTTTGTCACTTGGCTTTTTCATATCAAGCCTTATCAAAAATCAAGAAACTGGTCAAGGCGTGGCGTTTTTGCTCTGGCTTATCATGCTAGCTTTTATCGACCTAGCGCTCATTGGGCTACTTATGCGAAGCTCTGTCGATGAGTACGTCATCTACACTATCGCTATGTTAAATCCGATCGAGCTTTTTAGGATAGCAGCGCTTAGCCTTTTTGATCCAAATTTAGCAGTCATCGGCACTGCGTCTTACTTTATCTTAGGCACATTTTCAAAAGCGACCTTCGTAGCTTACGCTATCATCTACCCTTTAGTGCTTGGCGTGATCTTGCTAGTTTGCGGCTATTTGGGCTTTAGTAAGAGAGATCTTGTTTGATTGTTTTTTGTTAAATAAGAGTTGGCTTTAAATTTAGACGAGGCTTGTATTATTCCACTTGTCCAACAAGAAACCTCCTTTTTGTAATGACCCCCTTTCCCCCAAAGGGGGTTTATCTCTCTCAAGGAAATTTATGAAAAAATCCATTTTATTTTTAGCCTTTGCCGTTTTATCTCTAAGCGCAAACTGGGATGAAAATATGCAAAACTGCATCAACAAAAGTGACACAAAAGCTTGCGAGAGCTTTACTACAAAGCTTTCAAACGAGTGTGAGAACAAAGACAAAACCTCTTGCTTTTTATATGCTGATATGCTAGGCCGAGGTCTTGGCGTGGAGAAAGATCTGGTTAGATCTTATGAGATATTTAAGTCGCTTTGCGAAAATGGCAGCAGCGAGGCTTGCTATGAGCTAGCTACAAAATATCTGCAAGGAAACGGCGTAGAGCAGAGCTTTGATCTATCTGCAAATGCCCTTGATAAAGCTTGCAAAATGGGCAGCAAACGAGCCTGCAACGTCTTAGAACTCGTGCCTAAGAATTAAAATTTATAAATTTATAAAGCTATTTTGCAAATTTTAAAATTTGTCTCGCGCTTATCAGACTTGACAAAGCTATCTTTGCAAATTTTAAACTTTCATTCACTCGCAAGAATTGACTACTAAAATTTGGCTTCGCTTACCGCTTAGCTCAAATTTTAGAGCCGAAATTACTCGTTCATGAAATTTTAAAATTTGCTCGATTTTTTGATATAAAAAGTATGTAGTTAAAAACTATGGCAAATTCTAAAATTTACACGAGTTTTTGAGCGAAACGCATGCGGCACGACAGTGCTATCGCATGCCCTTTGAACGTGCGAGGGGATTGGGGGATTTAAAAAGGGGGATAATGGGACGGCTTCGTAATTCAAGTCCCCTTGTCTCCCTTTTTGATAAAAAGAAATTTACAAATTTAATCAAGCTATCTTTTCAAATTTTAAAAATTCCATTCACTCGCAAGAATTGACTACTAAAATTTGGCCTCGCTTATCGCTTAGCTCAAATTTTAGAGCCGAAATTACTCGCTCATGAAATTTTAAAATTTATCCGAGTTTTTAGCGCCTTTAGAGAGATACCTTTTTTACGTCGCTAACTTAAACATTATAAACCACGTTTTTAATAGTAATAAAAATGAAATTTCAAATGTGATTTTTGCTTTCATGCAAAAGCATATATTTTACTTTTTTAAAAGAGAAATTTCTTTAGAAAATACCTAAATATCGTGATTTACTTTAGTATTACGCAGAATTTCTTTTTTATTAACTAAAAATTTCATTAAAATTTATATTTAAATAATAACATTTCATCGTCCTAAACGGACCCTCCTTTTTGTAGCGGTTAAGACTTTGCTTCCCCCTTTTCTGGCTTTTCCGCTTACACAAAGAGGAGTTGTCTCTCTTTTTTAAATCAAATTTTTACCTTTATAAACTCAAATTTTACAAACGTAACTTTCTTTTTAAAATTATATTTTGATAATGGTTTTAAAAATTATAAAAGCAAAAATCTTATAAAATTGCGAGCTGTTATCAAGACTAACTTTTATAAAGGTGGCAAAAGGGGTGAAATTTTTAAATTTAAAGCTTTTTTACAAGGTGCATGCATATTTGTCGCTTCTTTTTTTTATCCCGCTTGTTGTAGTTTGTTTTAGCGGTGCGATCCTAGTTTATAAAGACGAGCTAAACAGCCTTTTTCACCCAAATATCGTAAATGTAAATTTAAACAAAGAAAATTTGAGCAAAAGGATCAGCTTTGATGAGCTAAGAAATATCATCGCAAGCGAGCTTGGCGGCTATGAGATGGTTGGCATAAACATCGATGCAAACCCTAAAAAATGCGACAAGATTTGGCTAATCGAGCATAACGATAGCAAAAAAGAGTGGAATTTTATCTATTTTGACGCTTTTCGTGGCAAGATAAAGAGCGAGCCACTGGCACACGATGAGGGATTTTTCGGGGTTTTAGCGCATATCCATGAGGAGCTTCTTCTTGAGAAAAGTGGCAATGTTATCCTTTTTCTAACAGCTATTTTTACATTTTTTATCTGCATTAGCGGTTTTGTGATCTACCGCAAATTTTGGCTAACTCTGCTTAGACTGCGTGTAAATGGACTAAATGTTTTTATGAACGACATCCACAAGATAATAGGAATTTTTTGCACGCCAGTTTTGCTTCTCATTTGCATAAGTGGCGCTTGGTGGGAATTTCAGATGGCACGCGCGCCAGAGTTTAAAGATGACTTCGTGATAGACGCAAAAATTTACAACAAAAGTTTATCCCTTGATGAGCTGGTGGCTCGTTCAAAAAAAGAGATCAAAGGTTTCGAGCCACACTTCATCTCGTTTCCTTTCATGCAAGGGGCAAACATCCGCATCTTTGGCTACGTGATATGGCAAAGTTTCGTGCATAACGAATACTCAAGCGTGATCACCTATGACAAAGATAGTGGCAAGCTAGTTAGCGTCCTAGACATAAAAAATGCAAATTTAAGCGAGAAAATCCTCTCAGCCTTTAGAAGATCGCACTTTGGAAACTATAACCAAACTACGAAATTTATCTGGTTTATAGTAGGCATCTCGCCGTTAGTTTTGAGCATTTCAGGGCTTTATCTGTGGTTTAGAAAATTTAAAAGGAGAAAAAAATGAAAAAAATTTTACTTAGCTTAGTTGCTTTAAATTTGGCATTGCCTCAAATTTACGCTAGTGAAAATGACAAGGTTTTAGAAGCAGTCGATGTCGTGGAGAGTGAGCGAAGAGACGATGCAAACTACTTTGCAAAAGAGCTTGTAAAGAGCACAACTAGGCTAAATTTAACCTCTCGTCAAACGCCCCAGTCGCTAACTGTGCTAACAGAGGCCAGGCTAAAAGATCAAGGCATCAAGGACTATCTGGTGCTTCTTAGAAATATCCCAGGCGTCACGCTAAACAAAATGGACGAGCGCGCATATCCGACGGCTCGTGGCTTTAAGATAGATTATTACTTGCTTGATTCGATGCCTAGCTTTAGCGGCTTTAGTCTTGGCGCATATGATATGAGCTTGCTGCCTTATGAAAGAGTTGAGGTGGTAAAAGGGGCAAATGGCCTACTTGCAGGCGCTGGCAGCCCATCTGCAAGCTTAAATTTCATAAGAAAAAGGGCAGACTCAAAGGAGCTAAAAGGAAATTTTGGACTAAGTGCTGGCTCATACGATAGATACGGCGTAAATGGTGATGTGCAAACGCCTGTAAATGAGAGTGGAAGCGTCAGAGCAAGGCTTTCATTTATACATGAGAAGTCGCACTCTTATATGGATTATTACAACCGAAAAAATAGCGCGATTTACGGCGTAGTCGATAGTGACATAGGCGATAGCTCATGGGGCTTAGTCTTGGTGCGTTTTATCAAGAGCTAAGACGCCGTGGCGTTAGGTGGGGAGGTATGCCGGCATTTTACACAGATGGCTCTAGGACAAATTTTAGTAAAAATGAAATTTTCTCTCAGCCTTGGACGAGGTGGGATATAAAAACACTTGATTTTTATGCTGATTTTAAGCACTACTTTGAAAATGAAGCGAGCTTAAATTTAAGCTACTCATTTAGGCGCGCAAATACTGATTCAAATTTACTTTATTACGGCGGACAAGGTAACAAAGGAGAAGTAAATTTAGACGGCACTGGCAATATAAACGGTCTTAGTATCTACGCAAACAAAAGAGAGGAGAATATCCACAACGTAGATGCATACGCAAATATCCCTTACGAGATAGCAAATTTATCTCATGAGTTTGTCTTTGGCGCGATGTATAACAACTATAAAAAAAGTAGCGATAAGGTAAGTAGCTACTGGTTGCAAAGGACTACACCAGCTGGGCTTGCTTATACAGCTAGAAGCAGGATCGATTTTAAAAACCTGCACCTTGATGATCCAAAATTTCCTTACGAAGATCAAAATAACAAAGACAAAACGATACAAAAGGCATTTTACGCGGCAAATAAACTATCAATCACCGATGAGCTTAAATTTTTGCTAGGTGCTAGGGTGAGCTACTACAAATACGAGATCGAAGGTGGCAAAGACAATAGAAATTTCACAAATGAGATCACGCCATATCTTGGCATCACCTACGACATTGGAGCAAACCACACTCTATATGCTAGCTACACGAGCATATTTAAGCCTCAAAACGTAAAGGACGCAAACGACAAATATCTTGATCCGATCCAAGGCAAAGACTATGAAGTGGGCATCAAAGGCGAGTATCTTGACGGGGCACTTCAAGCAAGTCTTGGCGTCTTTAAGATCGTGCAAGACAAGCTTGGCATAAACACTGGCAAGAAAAATCCAGCGACAAATGCCGATATATATGAAGCTGGCAAAGGCGTGACAAGCAGGGGCGTCGAGCTAGATCTAAACGGCGAGATCACTAAAAATTTAAGCCTAAGCTTTGGCGCAACGCACTTTAACGCAAAAGATGCTAATGGCGAGAAATACGCCACCGACTCATCAAGAAGCACGGCAAATTTATTTGCAAAGTATGAATTTAGAGACTTTAGAGTAGGGGCTGGAGCTATGTATAAGAGTAAAATTTACACTGGCAATGGCGCAGATGAGATCACACAAAAGGGCTACACCTTGGCAAATTTGATGTTTGGATATAAATTTGCTAAAAACTTTGACGTGCAGCTAAATATCGACAATCTCTTTAATAAAAAATACTACGAGGGCATCGGCAAAAACATGATGGTTTATGGCGATCCACGCACATTTAATCTCAGCTTTAACTATAAGTTTTAGCTAAATTTACTCTAACGCGCCAGCTAAATTTCTAGTTGGCGTCCTTCATTTTTTGCTCAGGGGTGTATAATTTCAAGAAAACTAAGGAATTTGCATTGCTTAAAGTAGAAGTGATATATAAATTTTGTCTTGTTTGTGCTCTTGCTTGTGGGATCTGCCTGCTTGCATTTACTGGGCTAAATTTTGCCATGGGTGATTATAGTGAGTGGATGATGAGCGTGCACAAATTTGCGGGAGCTTTGATCGTTTGTGCTGTGATCTTGCACCTTTTTAACCGCAGAAGAAAGCTAGTAAAGCTCGTAAATGAGATAATCGACGTCACCACGCACCGCAAAAATCCAACTATATGCAACATGGACCGCATCATCGCTTCGCTTGAGCCTTACACTATCAGTGAAATTTCACGCATGCTTGGCTTTGACGAGACTGAGTTTTGCAAGAGTTTGCGCGAAAATGATGTTAAATTTAATAACGCCAGCCAGACCCTGCGCCAGATCGCACGGCTAAACGATGAGAAGATATTTTTCGTGCTTGTGCTCATCGTCGAGGCCAAATTTGGCAAGAGATTTTGCGGCGCGGTAAGCTGCAGCGTCGGGAGAAAATTTTAGTGCTCGCTATGCGCACGCCACCTCTGCTCCTCAAGGTCGATGTGATATAAAAATGTCCTAATCACCTCTTCGTCGATCTTTGGATCTTTGTTCAGCTCGCAAAGCGCCTTTCTTTGTTCCTCTAAAATTTCAAAATACCTCTGTTTTGTCTCGTCACTGATCTCAAAATTTTCGCTCTCAAGCTCGAAATTCCAAACCTCTTCAAGCTTTTGAAATAAAAAATGCTCATCGTCCACAAATTTCTCTTTTTTAAATTTAAGCGAAGCCTGCGCAAGTGCCTTTTTGATCTTGATCCTTGCAAGTTCATTTGGCATGTGGTCGTTAAAGTCTGGAAATTTCACACTTTTAATGAGCAGTGGCAAGCTTAAGCCCTGAACTACGAGCGTTAGCAAGATCACGACAAATGTTATAAACAAGATGAGGTCTCTGTGTGGAAATGGCTCGCCCCCAGCCATGGCAGGGATAGAAAGTGCCGCAGCCAGCGAGACAACGCCTCTCATGCCAGCCCAGCCTACGATAAAAGGTGTCGCTTTGCCTGGGTTGCGATCGTCCGCCACGCTGATATAGCGCTTCATAAACATCGTGATATAAACAGCGCCATAAGATGCCATGAGGCGGATAACGATGAGCACGGCAGTGACCAAAACGCCACTTGTATACCTGTGTACCAATGTAATACTTTTTTGAAGTAAAAAATTTATATCAGGAATTAAGAAAAAAAATAATAAAATAGATAATCTTTTAAATAGGAGACTATATGGTTTGTCAAAGAGAACATAGGCACAACGACGAATTTGCTTTGTTGCCAAACGACCAGGGGGGAGACGGCCGCCATAAATGCGCGGGGTGCGCATACGAGGCCGGGCTTGAAGCGGGAAGGCGACTACAGACATTTTTAGATATTAATTTTGATGATCTAGATGAAAGCCAAGCAGGAGCCGTAAGGCACAAGAGCCCTCATGCAGCTTTTGCTTTGGGCTATTTAAGGGGAGTTTTTGAATATTATGGGGAGGTCTGTCCTTTTTAACTAAAAATTTATATTTGCCCACCTAATAAACTCAACAAGGTTCATAACTTGGATGGTTTTGCCATTATTTTGGGATTGATACCGTCTGCTATTGACGGTGGTATTTAGCCAGTCGATGGCACCTTGCTTGTAGCCGCCGCCATCGACCAAAATAATAATGTGGCTCTCCGGCATTGTTTCAATGCAGTTTAAGTAAAGATATGGAAATTTTTCATCAACACTGCCTGCTGCTTGTTGCCATTTGCACTCTATTCTTATCTCTATATTTCTAGAGGCGCTTTTTAATAAAAACTCCGTATTCCCCTGATGTCCATAAATGGTGTTATACGGGACGTTTTTTAAAAGTAGCTCGCCCCCATATAGAGATGGTGACTTTTGCCACTCTCTATACATTGCCACCTGAAAGCCTTTAGTAGTCATGGTTGATATAACAGCTTGCTCCAAAACATTACCAGAGCTATTGGCAGCGTTACCTTGTGTTCTACCTGGTATGGTATACCGCTAAAACTTCTCCAGCTCTACTTCTTTTTTCACCAATACATGAAATATATCTTTGTACCTCAAACTCTTCTATTAGATTGGCGCCACTATAAAGATTTTGTGAAAACTTATTATTGTGGTTTGAGATAATGATCTTTACGCCTTTTTCTCTCAAGTCTTGTGCCATATTCATGAGATCTATTTGATCTTGTTTATTAAAGCCGTCCTGTACATAAGACGTAAAGTTTGACGTTTTAGATAGTGGGATGTATGGTGGGTCACAATACACAACATCGCCTTTTTTTGCGCTCGCCATAGTTTTTCTAAAATCTTGGCATAAAAATTTAGCTTTTTTTAGCTTATCCCTAAAATCTAGCATTTCTTTCTCGGGGAAATACGGAGCTTTGTATTTTCCAAAAGGTACGTTAAAGCCGCCTTTGCTATTATATCTACAAAGGCCATTAAATCCATGCCTATTTAAATAAATAAAAAGAGCTGACTTTAATCTTTGGTCTTTCGTAAGGTTAAATATTTCTCTGAGTTCATAAAACTTTTCTTGTGTATTATTTTTTACATCAAAGAAAGATTTTGCGTATTCAATAAAGCTATCGTCCGCTATTACGGTTTTATAAAGTGTTATCAGGTCGTTATTTATATCGGAGATAATATAATTTTTTGCATCAACATTTAAAGATATTGCACAACTGCCCGCAAAAGGCTCTATAAACCTATTTTTGCAATCTATATACTTTTTTACAATATCTTTTATTTGGCTCTTGTTGCCTGCCCATTTTAAAAATGTTTTCATAATACCCTCCAAAATGCAATAAAATTATATCATAAAATACTTTTTTGGGAAACTAACAGTTATTATGATTACGTAGTATAAAAGTGATTTAAAACGCTATTTTTTGTATAAAAGTTTAAAGGTATAAAACATAGAGAAAATAATCTAAAAGTTCAAGTTATAAAGCAAATATTAATAAAGTTAAACTTATGAAGTTTTTAAATGAGCCATTTGTTATTGTAAGGCATAGCTATATATTACTAACTAAAATAAAGTTAATATTTTAAGTAAATTTTGTCAAATTTATGGCGGGTAGAGAGAGATTCGAACTCTCGGTGAGTTGCCCCACACACGCGTTCCAGGCGTGCTCCTTAAACCGCTCGGACATCTACCCAAGAAGAAGGTGATTATATCTTCATTTGCTTAATGCTTGGCTTTTAGAGCTTTAGCCCTAAGATAACGACATCTTTATACTCGCCATCCATCAGGCAAACGCCAGGCAGTTCGCCCCATTTTTCAAAGCCAAATTTCAAAAATAGCCCAAGGCTTGCTTTGTTTTTGCTAAAGATTAGCGCGATGATGTTTTTTAAATTTAGCCCTCTAGCTTCATTTAGGCTGTGGGCTAAAAGCTGCTTGCCGATGCCCTTTTTAATGGCTTTTTTAGCGACATAGATGCTTATCTCTACGCTTATATCGTAAGCGATCTTGGGATTGAAGTCACTTAGCGAGCAGTAGCCTAAAATTTCATCATTTTCTTTGTAGATAAAGATAGGGCGCGAGCCGCCGTGGGCGTTAAACCAAGGCTCTCGCTCCTTTGTACTAACTGGCTGCATATCAGCAGTTGCACTTCTTTCTAGTATGTAGTCATTATAAATTTTCGTGATCGCTTCAAGGTCGCTTAAATTTGCTCGCTCGATCAAGCCTAACCTTTTTTGGCTGCTTGATATACTGGCTCAAGCTTTGCTGCGATCTCTTTTAGATCCTTGATCCTGCTCTCGTTTGATGGGTGAGTGCTTAAAATTTCAGGTACTTTGCCACCACTCATCTTGCTCATCTTAACCCAAACTTCGACCGCCTCTTTTGGATCGTACCCAGCTCTTGCCATTAGCTCAGTGCCGATGTGATCAGCCTCGGTCTCGTGTGAGCGAGAAAATGGCAGTGAGATAGTGTATTGGCTAGCTAAATTTAGAGCGCTTGCGCCAAGATCGCCAAGTCCTGTGGCTGTTGCGACTGCGAAGATGCCGATGTTTTTGAGCTGGTCGGTGCTCGCTTGCTCCCTGCTGTGCTCTCTAAGCGCGTGGGCGATCTCGTGACCCATGACCGCTGCTAGCTGCGCATCTGTCAAATTTAGCTTTTTAATAATACCGCTATAAACGACGATCCTGCCCCCTGGCATGCACCAAGCATTTAGCGTATCTTCATTTATGACATTTACTTGCCACTTCCATTTTAGGGCATCCTCTCTGAAAACGCCAGTTTGCGCGATCAGCCTTTTTGCGATATCTTGAACCCTTTTTGTGAGGATCGGATCGACATTTAGCTCGCCCTTGCTTCTAGCAGCTGTGAGCGTCTTGACATAAGCTTGAGCCGAGCTTTGCTCCATCGCTTCAGAAGATACTAGCATGAACTGCTTGCGATCTGCACCCACGACGCCTGACTTTGTGACGCTCGTGCAGCCGGTGATAAGCATGCTAGCTGTTAATAACGTAAATAAAATTTTCTTCATTTTTATCCTTTTTGGATTAAAATTTGGCGTATTATAGCTTGTGTTGGATATGCATTGTTAAACGAGGGGTTAAATTTAAATTTTGCGATTTCAAAAATAGAAATTTACTACCGCGCAAATTTTAAAATTTCATTAACTCGCAAGAATTGACTACTAAAATTTGGCTTTGCTTACAGCTTAGCTCAAATTTTAGAGCCGAAATTACTCACTCATGAAATTTTAAAATTTGTTAGAAATTTCTTAGAAGCAAACCGCATGCAGTGCGCCAGCACCATTGCATGCACTTCTAACGTCGTCGGAGTTAGGGGATCGTTAAGGGGGAAGAGAGCGACTTCGTAATTCAAGCCTCTTCCCCCTTAACAAAGAAACAAAACTTTAAATTTCTAAAAACCTTAATTTGCAAATTTTAAAATTTCACTCACTCGCAAGAATTGACTACTAAAATTTGGCTTCGCTTAACGCTTAGCTCAAATTTTAGAGTCGAAATTACTCGTTCATGAAATTTTAAAATTTACTTGACACTTATATGAATTGACGAAGCAAATTTACAAATTTTAAAACTTTACTCACTTGCCTTAGCAGACTACTAAATTTAGGTCTCGTAGCCACTCGCCACTAAATTTAGAGCCGTGATATGCTCGCTCATAAATTTTAAAATTTGTCAAACACTTGTCCTATAATAGATCGCATGCAGTGCGAAGCACATTTGCATGCCCTTTGAACGTGCGAGGGGATTGGGGGATTTAAAAAGGGGGATAAGGGGACGGCTTCGTAATTCAAGTCCCCTTGTCTCCCTTTTGATAAATTTATATCTCAAAGTAAATTTTAAACTTTTACTCGCTCGCAAGAATTGACTACTAAAATTTGGCTTCGCTTACAGCTTAGCTCAAATTTTAGAGCCGAAATTACTTGTTCATAAAATTTTAAAATTTACTTGACACTTACATGATTTGATAAATCAAATTTGCAAAATTTAAATTTTGCTCATTCGCTTAGTAGGCTGCAAATTTCAGTTCTAGTTACTGCTTATCACTAAATTTAGTATCTTTATATGTTCGTCTATAAATTTTAAAATTTTCTGGACGCTCTTGTACAAAAAAACGCCTTTTCACTATTCTAATTTTATTGTCCAAATTTATATTTCTCTCAAATTCTCTCAAACGCTTATTGACCGATCTTAGCTCCGTTATCGTCGTCCAGTTATCGATAAAGACGCTAAAGCTCTCTCTGACCTGCGAGAAAGCATTGCTAGCTTGCACGAGGACGCCAAGCGTGATGACGCCGCTAAATAGGCCATTGCCCATGATGATGTAAGGCACGATGACAAGAATTTGCGAAAACGAGACGAGCCAGAGATTAAAGTAGCCGTAGTGCAAAAAGAGCTTGTAGTAGTTTAGCTTCACCCCTGTAAAAAGCTCTAGCATAACGTTTGGCTGGCAAAATTTGAGCTTATCATCCTCGCCATAAACTAGCTCTTTCCTAAAGGCTGCCTCCGCTTTTTGGTTGTTATACTCAAGATGTGGTAGCTTTATGCCCACAAACCACGATACGATGAGGCCTCCGACGCTAATTAGTAGTGCGATATAAACTAGCGAGCCCTCGATGTCCTTGATGAAAGGTAGGCTCACGCTTTTGCTTAGCTCCCAAAGCACTGGTATAAAGGCAATCAGCGTCATAAATGCCTTTAAAACCTGCACGCCAAGGCTCTCCATGATCTTAGCAAAGCGATAAACGTCCTCTTGGATACGCTGCGAGCTGCCCTCGATGTCGTTTTGGCAGTTTCGCCAAAATTTGAGGTATTTAAAGGTCATCGCCTCCCTCCAGCGAAAGACCCAGTGGCTCGCAAAGAACGATATCACCGTATAGGTCACGACATAAGGCATGGCGATCTTTAAGAAATTTAATATCTCACGCCAAAACTCATCTACATTGTGATCCTTTGAGTTTTGCATGATGTCGTAGAAATTTTTATACCACTCGTTGATGCGGACGTTTAGGTGCGTTTGATAGACAAGCAGCAAGATGATAAATATCGCTCCGCCGTAAGCCCAAAGCGCCCATTTTTTGTCTTTGAAAAATGATGAAAACATAAAGTGCCTTTTGTAAATTTTGGCAATTATAGCAGGCAAGGTTTAAGCATTTATATAAAATTTAAACCAAAACAATATCATTTTGCAAATTTTAACGTAAAGGAAAATGATGAAGAAATTTGCATTTTTAGCTCTTAGTCTTTGTGCGACCTTAGCACTTGGGGCCGATATGAAGGTCTATAAAAGCCCAACTTGCGGTTGTTGCGGCAACTGGGTGAGTGCTATGCAAAAGGCTGGCTTTAGCGAAGAGACCATAAAAGTAGATGACTTGGTCAAGGTTAAAAAAGAATTTCACGTGCCACTAGAGCTTTCAAGTTGCCACACAGCTATCGTTGATGGCTACGTCATCGAGGGTCACGTGCCAGCTGATGAGGTCAAGCGCCTGCTGGAGCTTAAACCAAAAGATGCCGTTGGTATCGCAGTGCCTGGCATGCCTATGGAGAGTCAGGGCATGGAGCAAGGCGGCAAAGCCGAGCAATACGACGTCATACTCTTTAAAAAAGATGGCTCGCAAGAGGTCTTTGCTACTTACATCGGCTCTAAAAAGCTAAAATAACTTTAAATTTAGACTTAGCTCGTCTTTTGATGGGCTAAGTTAAAAAGAAATTCCCTTGCTAATGGCGATGATGCAGAGCAAAAAGGCTATTGGCACATAGATAAATTTACCCACAAAATACCAAAATGAGCCGTAAGTTTTATTCGCTCCTGAATTTACCTCGTCTAAAATTTCTTCTTTTTTGATGATCCAAAACCAGGATATTGCGCCGATGACTGCGCCGATCGGGATGATGTAGATAGAGACAAAGTCCATCCAAGGTCCCCAGCTGCTAATAGGCTCCATAAACGCTCCAAAGCCAAAGCAAACCACGCAAAGTAGGGCAAGCACCCAAAATCTACTAAGGCGTGGGAATTTATGCATGAGTGACTCAGCTACCACCTCAAACATATTTTGAAGCGAGGTGATACCGCCAAAGATGACCGCGGTAAATAGTATGATCGCAAAAATTTGACCGCCGATCATATTTTGCAAAATTTTAGGAAGCGTTACGAAAAGTAGCTTTGGGCCTTCGGCTGGATCCATAGCGTAGGCAAAGACCGCTGGGATCATGACAAGCGCTGCCACAAGCGCTGCAAGCGTGTCAAAAAATGCCGTAGTTTTGGCGCTTTCTACGATGTCCTCGTCCTTTGAAAGATATGCTCCATAAACTATCATGCCAGAACCAGTGATAGAGAGCGAAAAAAAGGCTTGACCCATCGCTGTGACCCAGACCATCGGATCTTCAAGCTTGCTAAAATCAGGGATAAATAGAAATTTATACCCCTCAAATGCGTTTGGAAGCATCGCGACATTTATAGCCAAAATGGCAAATAACACGAAAAATAGTGGCATCATGATTTTATTAGTCTTTTCGATGCTTTTTGCTCCAAAAAATAGCGTAAGAAGCGTACCAACGATCACTATGAAGTGATATGGCAGGACCGAGTACTCATGAAGCGCAAATGAGTTAAACCAAACATTTGTATCAACGCTCATAAATGAGCCAGTAAGCGCCTGGGTAAGGGCTTTTAGCACGTAAGCGATAATGACAGCGTAGCCGATGGCTATGCAAAGTGAGCCAGCAAGTGGAAGCCAGCCGACGATACTGCCGATGACGCCTAAATTTCTACTTTGCCAAGCAAATTTATATGATCCTAGCGTGCCAGTCTTTGCGCGTCTGCCGATCGCATACTCTGCGCTTAAGCCAACGTAAGAAAAAAGCGCCACAAAAAAGATGTAGATGAGTAAAAATGCTCCACCACCATTTGTGCCAAGCTTGTAAGGAAAGCCCCAAACATTTGCCATACCAACGGCTGAACCAACTGAGGCTAGTATAAACGCCCAGCGTGATGAAAAATTCTTTTTGCTCATTGTAAAATCCATAAATTTAGTGATGAAAATAATGTTACCAAAATATGATTTAAGAACTTTTTATAAATCTTAAATTTAAGAAACGTTGTTACTTTTGGGCACGGCTAATTTGACCGCTAAATATAAATTCGCTATAATCAGCCAAAATTTTTAACTCTTAAGGATCATAATTGTACCCCAGTAGCGATAACTCGCTTTTAATGGTAATACTTGCCATTATATTCATTTTACTAAACGCATTTTTTGTTTTGTCGGAATTTTCCCTTGTCAAGGTTCGCAAGTCTAGACTTGAAGAGCTTATCAAAGAGAAAAAGCCAAACGCCCAGCTTGCCTTTGAGATGTCAAACAAGCTTGATACCTATCTTAGCGCCACTCAGCTTGGCATCACGCTAAGCTCGCTCGCCCTTGGTTGGATCGGTGAGCCAGCAGTCGCAAGGCTCATAGAAGCCCCACTTAAAAATGTTTTCAATCTTAGCGATATCTTAGTTCATACAGTCGGCTTTGCGATCGCATTTACGCTTATCACGCTACTTCACGTAGTTATGGGCGAGCTTGTGCCAAAGTCAGTCGCCATAGCCAAATCAGAATCAGCAGTGCTTAAAATCGCCCGTCCGCTTCACTTTTTCTGGATACTGTTTTCGCCTATCATAAAGCTTTTTGACATCCTAGCTACATTTGGACTTAAAATTTTAGGTATCCAGCCAGCAAAAGAGAATGAGCTAGCGCACTCTGAAGAGGAGATCAAGATCATCGTTGGCGAGAGCTTAAAGGGCGGCGTGCTTGATAGCTTTGAGACTGAGATCATCAAAAATGCAGTTGATTTTAGTGACACGGTCGCAAAAGAGGTTATGACGCCAAGACGCGACATGATCTGTATAAACAAACAAAAGAGCTTTGAAGAAAATTTACAAGTCGTTTTTGAGTCAAAATATACTCGCTATCCTTATATAGACGGCTCAAAAGATATCATTTTGGGTATGATACACATTAGAGATATCTTGCAGCTGCACTTTAGCGAGGATAAAGAGAAGAGTTTTGACGCGATCGTGCGTAAATTTGTCATCGTGCCTGAGAGCCTTTCTATATCAAAAGTGCTTGTGATGATGAACAAGGAGCAAATTTCAGCAGCACTTGTCGTTGATGAGTATGGCGGCACGGCTGGACTTCTTACGATGGAAGATATCATGGAGGAGGTGCTTGGCGACTTTAACGACGAGCACGACGAGGTCGATCAACACTATAAAAAGATAAATGAAAACATCTATGAATTCCAAGGCAGATACGATCTAGAGAGTGTTGAGGAGCTTCTTGGTATAAGCTTTGATGAAGAGACCGATCAAGTTACGATCGGCGGATATGTCTTTAACCTTATCGGTCGTTTGCCAGTAGTTGGTGACAAGATCGAGGATGAAAACTGCTACTACGAGGTGAGAAAGATGGACGGAGCTAGCATCTCACGCGTAAAAGTTAGAAAAAAGATAAAAGAAGAAGAGGAGCCTGCTCAGGCTTAGTTTATAAATTTAATGGCTTTTTTGGCCATTAAATTTAACCCCACAAATCATAAAATAGGACAAATTTAAGTGACATTGCGCTTTTTAAAAACTCTAAGCCATCAAATTTAACCTCACAAAATCACAAAATTTAAAGTGGCACTACGTTTTTAAATAGCCCTAAACTCTAAAGGCGTCACTAACACCTTTTTCATAAATTTGGTTATAAATTTTAAAATGGCTTGCGAGTTTTAAATTTATTATCTGCTTGCAAAAGTAGCCGACTGATCTTGCTTGTGATATTTAAATTTACTAAAGTTAATTAGTCTTGACTGGGAGATGTGATGTCACGAAATTTCGTCATAAATTTCTCTATCGCGCTCATCTAGGCTGCAACAAGAGAGCCAAATTTCTTTTGTTAAATTTTAAAACGCCTCTTAATAGCTCTTTTGTAGCCAAATTTGCTTATCTATTTTTATGTGTAAATTTATCTTGATAAAAGCGTGCTAGGTCTTTGCCATGCTTTAATGCTAGCTCGTAGTACGGCATGTCTGGGTCCTCTTCTATCATCTCATAGAGCTTTTTACGAAGCTCTGGCAAAAGGCGAAGATCGCTATAATCTATCCTCTCTTTATACGCTGGCAAGCCTTGTAAAAGCAGGGCATTTGAGTAGTTTATGCCGCCAGTTTTGCTGCCAGTAATGTTAAATTCATTCTCATATTGCGTGCGAGTTAAGCTTGTTGGTATGCTAAGCTCTCCCCGTTGTAGGCAAATTTTATCATTGCTACTTACGATATACTCTGGAAATTCTAACTCTTTGTAGTTGATATCTTCGTGATCATAATAGACCCACTTTATGCCGTCTTCATTTTTGCGGTTGAAACTGCTTTTGTAGATGAAGCTACCCGGGATTATAAATTCACGGCTTTTTAGCACCGGCGTATCTGCTATATCTTTATAAACAGCAACCAAATAGCAGTCACTAAAAAAATCAAGCGGCCAAAGAAGGCCCTCATTCGCTCGCTTTACAAGGCGGTTTTTAATATCAACTAAGATTTTGCCAAAGAAATATCTCTTGTAGTAGTCGTTATAGACGTAAAATATGTCGCCCTCTTTGAGTTTTGTCTTATCTGGCATTTTATAAATTTAGCTCTTCCAGATGTTTTTATTTAGCTCCAGATCGCGCATGATCTGCAAAAAGTCGCTGATACTTGAGATGTAGTTTTGCACACTCTCATTGCTATTTAGTGGCATTTGAAGATCAGGCTCAAAGCTATCCTTTCTAAGATCGATCGCGATGAAAATTTCATTTTTTAAAAACACTGCCGAGAGTGGGGCGTTAAATTTAGTTCTTAGAGTGGTTAAATTTTCCATCAGCTTTGGCGTCAGAGCGTATCTAGCAGCGATCTGATCGGTCGTGTAGGTCTTAAAAAGCTCATTAAATTTAGGATTATCCATCACAGCTAGCTCGCCCTCGCTTCTTAGATCAGATGTTCGCTTTTTATCGCAGACGTAGATCGTGGCGTTTAGTTCTTTTTTAAACTCAGCCTTTAGCAAAATGCCTTGAAATTTCACAGTTGTAGTGGTGCGTTTCTCGCCTTGTGTCTCTTTTGCCGCATAAAAATCGCAAAGCTTAAACTGCGTCTCATCGATCTGTCCGTAGATCATATCTTCTGCGTAGTGTCTATTTACATCAGCGTCGTAAATTTTATAAAAATCGTTCAAACTTAGTCCGCCATTTGCGCTGAAATTTAGACCATAGTTTTTTACGATGACGCCAACTACTTTTTGTTTAAATTTTGCTATAAGCTCGTTTTTTAGCCCATTTATCGTCTTGCCAAGATAAAAAACTCCGCCGATTAGCAAAAAGAAAAATAAATTTCCAAGGTGCAGTGATGCCAAAAAACCACTTACAACTATGATGCCAAGAAAGCCATAAACGATCATTTTAAAGGCTTTTTGCCCCATGGCAAGACGCTCTTTTTCAAGCTCGTCAAGGTCGCTTAGATCGATGCCTTTTAGTTCATCTGCTTGCATTTTTTATGCCTTATTTTTTGAAAAGATCACCGACGTTTGGAGCAGCAGCTTCATTTTCAGGGATATCAAAAAAGACATCTTTGTGAAAGCCAAACATTGAAGCTACGATGTTTGAAGGAAACATCTGTGTGGCGTTGTTGTAAATTTCAACAGCTGAGTTGTAAGTACGTCTGGCAGCTGAAATTTGCTCTTCGACCTCGTTTAGCGTGCTTTGGATGTGAAGTAAATTTTGATTTGCTTTTAGGTCTGGGTAGTTTTCTACGCTTACTCTTAAACCATTTAGCAAGCCTGAAATTTTGTTATTTAGCTCAAATTTCTCCTCATTTGTAGAGGCGCTTCTAGCACTCTCTCTAAGGGCAGTGATGTTTTCTAGTAGGCTCTTTTCATGCACCATGTACTCTTTTGCGGTAGCTACTAAATTTGGTATAAGGTCATATCTTCTTTTTAGCTGTGCGTCGATGCCAGCCTCCACGCTTTTTACCTGGTTTTGCTTTGCAACAAGCGAGTTGTAAAGGCTGATGAAAAAGACAAAAATGACTGCGACAACAAGTATCACGATGACTAACGAATTCATAACTTTTCCTTTGAAATTTAAGTTTGTTGTAGTTTATCCAAAGTTGCTTAAGAGTATTTAAACACCGAGGTTGGGTGATTAAATTTAATATTATAATTTAATCTTAAATTTTACATATAATTTATATAATTAAAAATTGTTTTTTATGAGGAGGATAAATGAGAACGGTAAACGTAAAAGATATAAAAGAGACTGTTGCAAAGCTTTGCAAACAAGCCTGTTACGTCGTTACACCAGATCTAAAGGCTGCTTTTACAAAAGCACAATCCACTGAGAGCTCATCTCTAGGTAAAGATATCTTGGGTAAAATTTTGCAAAATGCCAAGCTAGCAGAAGAGGGCGTTGCGCCTATTTGCCAAGATACTGGCATGACTGTTGTCTTTGTCGAGATCGGTCAAGACGTGCATATAGAAGGCGGATATATCGAAGATGCGATCAATGAAGGTGTTGCGAAGGGCTACACTGAGGGCTATCTTAGAAAATCAGTCGTTGCTGAGCCACTTTTTGAGAGAAAAAACACTACAAACAACACTCCAGCAGTCATTCACACTAGGATCGTCCCAGGTGATAAGCTAAAGATAAAAGTCGCTCCAAAAGGCTTTGGTAGCGAGAATAAGTCAGTTTTAAAAATGCTTGTGCCAGCTGATGGCATAGAGGGCGTTAAAAAGGTATTTTTAGAGGCTGTAAAATACGCTGGACCAAACGCTTGCCCTCCAATGACGATAGGTGTTGGTATAGGTGGCACTATGGATAAAGCAGCACTTCTAGCCAAACAAGCTGCAGTTCGTCCAGTAGATAGCAAAAACGCCGATGCAAGATATGCAAAACTTGAAGATGAGCTTCTTGAGCTTGCTAGTAAAACAGGCGTCGGTCCTCAAGGACTTGGCGGCGATACAACTGCTATAAAAGTAAATGTCGAGTGGTATCCAACTCACATCGCAGGCCTACCAGTAGCCATAAATATCAACTGCCACGCTGCACGCCACGCAGACGCCGAGCTTTAAGGAGATAACATGTCAGAAGTCAAAAGAATAACAGCACCATTTGATAAAGAGGTGGTAAAAAGCCTAAAAGCAGGCGACAATGTCCTAATCTCAGGCACTATCATCGCAGCTCGTGACGCCGCTCACAAGGCGCTAACAGAGGCTCTAGCACGCGGCGAGAAGTTGCCAGTTGAGCTAAAGGGCGAGACTATCTACTACGTCGGACCAACTCCAGCCAAGCCAAACCAAGCTATCGGCGCAGCAGGCCCAACAACAAGCGGCAGAATGGACAAATATACACCAACTATGATCAATGAAGTTGGCATAAATGGCATGATCGGCAAGGGCTACCGAAACGACGCCGTAGTCGAGGCTATGAAAAAATCATGCTGTGTTTATATGGTCGCTATCGGTGGCATCGGAGCGGTCATTAGCCAAAGTATCAAAAAATATGAAGTTTTGGCATATCCAGAGCTAGGACCAGAAGCAGTTGCAAGGCTCACAGTAGAGGACTTCCCAGCGATAGTCGCTATCGACTGCGAGGGCAATAACTTCTACGAAGTCGGTCAAGCACCTTACAAAAAAATCTAAATTTGATCCGCTAGCAGCCTAAGCTAGCGGAATTTCTTCTAAAATGAAAACTTTTTACAACGATCAAGCAAAGCCACTACTTAAATTTTTCACCAAAACCAAAAGCGAGCTAGTAAATTTAAAGCTAAAGCAAATTTTAAACGAGGGCTTTATCTCAAAACCGCAAGGGATATTTTTAAAAAGCGCCATAAGAAAAAGGCAGAAATTTGAGCAAAACAAGACGCAAAATGAGTGGTCGCTAAATGAGATAGTAGTTTTTGAAAGCGAGTATGAGAGCCCTGAAGAGTATTTTAGCGATGTTGGGTCGTTTGTTGTGAAGCTTGCTAGTAAATTTAGAGCAAGCGATCTTGGCGAGGAGATAGTGCTTGCCGTTTCGTTTCAGGCGCTGCAGTTTATCACGCTGGATAAGGAGCAGTTTAAATTTATCTACGAGGACTACGACGAGAGCACAAACTCCGTTCACATCAAAATTTACGCCAAAAGAGAAAACGACGAAATTTTACTATATAAAGATAGGATAGGGGGCTACAAAACCGAGGCGCTAATCGTTTACGAGGTGGCTAGTAGTAGCCAAGACACATAGTCTCAGTCAGTTTTATGCGCTTTTCAAAGGGTGCTGGCGAGAAAAATTTGCACTTTTCTATATAAATTCTATACGAGTAGCTAAGCTTAAAATCATCATAAAATTTCTTTAAATTTAAAAATTTGATACCGCAAATTTCATGAAATTCAAAAAGCTCATAAATTTTTGAGCCATTTTTCGCCACGAGGTGCGAAGGGGCAAGCGAGGTAAATGAGCAAAAAACGCCAGTTGGCACAAGACCATTTAAGGGCGTGCAAGCTTGCAAAGCGCTTGCAAATTTCTCTGGGACGCTCTTTTTTCTAATAAAAACGATGCGCGAGTTTTCAAATTTAGCGCTGATCGCATTTTTCCAAAAGAGGTAGGCGTTTGATGAGATGCCGGCGTTTTTGGCAAGCTGAGCGCTAAGCACGTAGTCATCTAAAAATTCGTTTGGTGCAAGGGTTATTTGCATCTTTGTCCTTTTGAAATTTTGCTCATTATAGCCTTTGGTGCCTAAAAATTTAGAAATTTATAGTAGGATTTTGCCAAATTTCAAAGGATAAAATATGAAAAAACAAATTTCAACAAAAAACGCCCCACAAGCGATCGGACCATATTCTCAGGCGATTAGCGCGAATGGATTTTTATTTATCTCAGGTCAGCTTGGCGTCACACCAGCGGGTGAGTTTGCAGGTAGTAGCGTAGAGGCTCAAGCCGAGCAATCACTTACAAATTTACAAAACATTTTGGCTGAGGCTGGACTTAGTTTTGATAATGTCGTAAAGACTACGATCTTTTTAGCAGATATGGCAGATTTTGCCAAGGTAAATGTCACATACGCTAAATTTTTCAAAGAGCCATATCCAGCTAGAAGCACGGTGGCTGTGAAGACTTTGCCAAAAGATGCACTTGTAGAAATTGAGGTTATCGCAGCACAATAATATCACAACTGTACCCAAGTACAATATACAAAGAAGATTAAAATGTCTTAAAATTACGTAAAATTTATTTTACGATAAGGATAGACATGCAAACTCAAGTAGGAGTAATCAAACAAATCTCAGGCTTAGTGGTAGCTGTAGATCAAAATGGCGTTAGCCGCGTTTTAAAAGTTGGCGACGCTTTATATCTTGGGGAGGTTGTAAAGACCTCTTCAGCTTCTTCTAAAGCCGTAGTTTCAATGGACAATGGCAAAGATGTCACCATCTTGGGTGATGAGTCGTTAAAACTTGACGAAAATGTAGCCGCAGGACAAAAACCAAATACCGTAGCAGATGTTAGTGACTTGCAAAAAGCGTTGTTAAATGGCGAGGATCTAACAAAACTAGAGGAGACTGCCGCTGGTGGTAACGCAGCCGCAGCTGGCGGCGGAGATGGCGTGAGCCTTGGGGCAGCGTCGTTTGATGAGGGCGGTCACTACTCAAACATCAATGAAAATTTCCGCTCTATAGGTGATCTAAATAGCGCAAGAGGTGCTGAGAGGATAGGCGGTGTAAGTGGCGCAGCTGATAATGCTGGTGGTGACGCTGGTTTTGTAGATACT
>NZ_JALMFZ010000004.1:0-403 GCF_050447505.1 Campylobacter concisus
TAGGGTTGCGTATGGGCTAGCCTCGCCTGTTCTTGAGTTTGTGCCCATGTTGTAAGTAAGTGCTGGAGTTAGCTTGCTAGCAGCGATTGAGACAACGTCGTGTGGCTCACCAAGTGGGATAGGCATATCATAGATTAGCTCCATTTTTGGACCATTGATGTCTATTAACTGGTGGTTTTGTGGATGGAGTGGGCCAACTGGGTTGAAGCGATCGATTGAAAGTTTATCAAGTGCGATTGCGTATTTGCCCTTAGGTTTTGCTGATTTGCCCTCCATTGTGTCAAGGTGACCGATGTTGTAGTGAACATTTATCTTATCAAGCACTTTTAAATTTTTATAGTCCCATTTTACGATTTGGCTATCAACGTAAAGTGAAGTATAAAGTATGCCATCTTGTGAGTCA
>NZ_JALMFZ010000005.1:0-233 GCF_050447505.1 Campylobacter concisus
ACTATCCCAACAGTAACTCTAGATCCAATTAATAACACTTCAACAGTAGTAACTGGTAAGGTTCCAAATCCTGATCCAAATACCACTGTAACTGTTGAAATTCCTGGTCATACCCCAGTTACAGTCCCTGTAAATCCTGATGGTACATTTAGTGTTCCTACACCAAATAATAAACCACTAAAACCAGGTACTGAGGTAAAAGTTACTCCAAGCGATGATGCAGGCAATGGTAC